>ONXX01000063.1 GCA_900321955.1 uncultured Bacillota bacterium
ACCAGTGACATCCATTGCGGTGTCAACGAAGGCATCACCCTGGCAGGTGTCAAGGCTTTGGTGGAAGACGCCAAGGCGGAACATGAATATGTCACTTTAGTCGATTGCGGCGACAATATTCAGGGCGGACCTTTGGGTTCCTTAAGCAAGGGTGAACTGATCATCCCGTTGATGAATGAGACGGGCTATGATATCGCCACCTTTGGCAATCATGAATTCGATTACGGCATGGAACAGTTGGGCAAACTGATTTCCATGATGGAATATCAGCCGATTCTTTGTAACTACAAATACAGCGGCACAAAGAAGAATGTCTTTGACGGCATCGATCCTTACGTCATCAAAGAATATGGTGACTATAAGGTTGCCTTCATCGGCCTTTTAACGCCGGCGACCATCACCACTTCCACACCGACCTTCTTTATGGAAGATGGTCAGCTCGTCTATGACTTCTACGGCGGCGGCAAGGGCGAAGCGCTGGCTGCCAGAGTTCAGGAAGTGGTCGACGAGGTGAGAGGAAAAGGTGCCGATTATGTCGTGGTGATCAGCCATCTGGGCGTCAACGAACCAAGCTATGATACGGTGTCCTTTATCCATATGACCAAGGGCATCGACGTTTTCCTGGATGGTCACGCCCATGCCAACATCGTCGAGGATAAGTATCCCGATGCCGACAACAAAGATGTCATCGTCTCTTCGCCCGGCACGAAGTTAGAGACGGTCGGTGAACTGATTATCGGCAAGGATGGCAGCATACAGACTTTACACATCGATGCGTATGACCGCAAAGATGAAACATTACAGGCCAAAGTCGATAAGGCTTTGGGCGATCTTGACGTGATCTTAAGTGAAAAGATCTCCGAGATCGACCATGACCTCAAGGTGGCGGATGAAAACGGCCACCGTCTTACCAGAACCAGAGAGACGACGGCAGCCGACTTTGTCGTCGATGCGATCAGAGAAGAGATGGGAACGCAAATCGCCATCCTCAACGGCGGTTCGGTCCGTACGGCCTTAGAGGCCGGCGATATCACCAAGGGTGATCTTCTGGCCATCCTGCCGTTCGAGAACCTTCTCTCTTCCGTTAAAATGAGCGGTCAGACGATCCTGGATGCCTTGGAATATGGCTCAAGTCAGACGGAAGCGATCACCGTATTCGATGACAAACCGGTGGGCGAGGCCGGATCGTTCTTACAGGTATCGGGTCTCAAATATACGATCGATACCTCTGTTCCAAGTCCGATCAAAGTGGACAGCGATCAGATGTTTGCCTCCATTGAGGGAGAACGCAGAGTCAAAGATGTCTATGTTCTGGAAGAGGGCGAATATGTGCCGATTGATCCGGAAAAAATCTATACCGTCTCTTCCAATAACTACATTTTGATGAACAAGGGCGATGGCTATACGATGTTTGAAGACTGCGAAGTTCTGGTTAAAAACGGACCGGTCGATGTCAGCAGTCTGATCAATTATGCCAAAAACCACAATCTGAACGATATGTATCTGGATGTCGAAGGAAGGATCACTGTTAAATAAGAGATTCCGTTTCCTTGTAATAGCTCTTTTGTGCCTCTTGTGCGGCTGTTCCATCAAGGGGGACAACCTCGGCGCAAAGGCCTACAAAAATGGAAAGTGTGTCGCATTTTATCCGCCGCAGAGCGAAAAAGCCAAAGCCTATGCGATGAAACTATGCGAACGGGAAGATGAGATGATTTTTGATTATGTCCTGGAGAAGGCCGGTGATTATGAGAAGCTGACTTATCTGGACGGAAATATCTTCTATCTCAATGCCGATCATTCCGATCTGAATGTGACAGTAAAAAGCGGGGCAGAAATGTTGTCGGCGATCCTTCGCTATGACATGAAAAAAGAGGGGATCGAAGAGGCTTATACCTCCGCTTTCTGGCAAAACAGTGCACCGGAAAATCTTAGTCTGAAAAACATTGAAGTTGAGCTCATCAACCAGCGCATGAAGCTCTACTTCAAAGATTTTGATTACACGGAATTTTTGCCGATCACCTATCTGGAATATCTTTCGGGCATCAATCTTGGTTTTGGCTACCGCGATGATTTTGAAAAGAAGATCTACATCGATCCAAAAAGGCCGATGGTGGCTTTGACTTATGATGACGGACCTTATGAAACGGTGGATTCTATTCTCTATGAGATTCTCGATGCCTATGGAGGACGGGCGACCTTCTATGCGGTGGGAAGCCGCATGACAAAGGCCGAGCTCGACAGCATGGAAAGAGGGATCGGCTTAGGCATGGAATTCGGTTCGCACAGCGAGTACCATGAGAGTCTGTCCAAGCAGGATGTGGAAGAAGCTGCGTGGGCGATCATGGAACCGGTGAACTACGTCAAAGAGAAGCTGGGCTATGAGATGAAGACCTACCGGCCGCCTTATGGAAACCGCAACTTTGAACTGGAAGAAGTCATCGGCATGCCTGCCGTCTTATGGACCCTGGATTCCAAGGACTGGTCGAATCGGGACGAAGACATCACCCACGACAAGATCATCAACAATATCGAAGACGGGGACATCGTCCTGATGCATTCCTTGTATATGTCTTCTGCCAATGCCACCAGGCGTCTGGTGCCGGAACTCATCGATGAGGGCTATCAGCTGGTGACGGTTTCGGAATTATTGAAATATAAGGGCTACGACATCGAGAATTTGAAAGTCATCGGCAACAATTAAAAAAAACCGCGTTCAGCGGTAATGGGCTTCACCATCCAGGCGATAGGAGATATCGTTGTAGGAGAGCAGTTCGTATTTGCCCTCCTGATAGCCAAGGATGGTCAATGAGGCGTTGTCGACCAGGGACTTCTGTTTCAAATCAGGAAACAGATGTGCCAATACACTGCATATGACAAAGGAGGAGGTCGAGATCAAGAGATCTCCTTTTTTATATTGGTCAGCCAATTGATCCAGGCCCTCCTTAAAGCGTCGGTAAGATCTTTCGCTTCCTTCAAAGCGGCCTGTCTCATCGTTTTTCTCTAAAAGGGAGGCGATGGTCATGTCGTCGTAGTGGCGATACAAACCGGCATAGGCACCATAGTCTTCGTGAAGAGCTTCATATAGAGGGTTCAACATATCATAGTAGGATCCGCCTTCATACTTGCCATAACCCATTTCCCTGAAATGGGGATCGCTGATGACTTCGACGGGATGATGATTCTCACTTAAAAAGATCCTGGCTGTATCCAGCTGGCGCTTGGTGTCACCGCTGTAGGCGTAATCAAAAGAAATGTTTCTTGCCCCATAGCCGGCGCATCTGGCCTGGTATTGGCCAAGCTTTGTTAAAGGAGAATCATTGTGGCCCTGGACCTTCTCTTGCAGATTAAAGAGGGTCTGACCGTGACGCAAAAGAAAGAATCTCATACTGATTCCATTATATGAAAAAAAGACCCGCAGGTCTTTTGTGAATTATTCGGATCGTAAAGCGATGACCGGATCCTGTTTGGCTGCCTTTTTGGAAGGAATGAAGCCGGCCAGGATCGTTAAGACGATGGAGATCAGGATCAAGGCGATCGCTGCCTCTTTCGGTAAGACGGCATTGACGTCCTGGTTGTTTGCCACGTTGTGAATGATCCTGTTGATTAGCGGCAGAGAGGCGATCGTCACGCCGACACCCAAGAGTCCGGATAAGGCACCGATAATGAAGGTCTCGGCCGAGAAGATCGAGGAGACATTCCGCTTGGAGGCGCCCATCGCTCTCAGGATACCGATCTCTTTGGTGCGTTCGAGAACCGAGATCAGGGTGATGACCGCGATCATGATCGAAGAGACCACTAAGGAGATCGAGACAAAGGCGATCAGTACGTAGGTGACGACATCGACGATGGTCTTGACCGAAGACATCAGGATGCCGGTAATGTCGGTGTAGCGGACCTTGGTGTCTTCATCGACGCTGTCATTGTAGGCGTCCAAGAAGGCTAAGAAGTTTTCCTTGGCGGCAAAGTCACGGAAGTAGAAGGAGATCGAGGTTGGATCCTCCAGGTCCTGGTAGCCCAAGGCCAGCAGGTTCTTGTAGGCCGTCTTTTCATCCGTACCCTGCATCATCGTTTCCATTAAGCGGGAGAGCTCTTCCTGGTCCATGTTGAACCGGAAGGCTTTCGCAAACTTGTCGGTATCGACGCTCATCATGTCTTGGCCAAACATCTCGCCAAGCTTGGAGAAGGAATCCATCATCGGTTCCATCATCTTGCCGGTAGCGGCGCCGATCTGGCCGGCGATCATGTAGACGGTGAAGTCATTGATCATCGCCGAGATGACAGCAGCGGTATTTTCCAAAGCGGTCTGATTGCCAAGCTGGGCTGCCAGTAAGGCGGAGGCACGAAGCTGGATCTCGCCGCTTCCGTAGACGGTATCGTTTTCTTCCTTGACATAATCGACCTGATCTTCGACGGCGATCTGTTTTAAGCCATCGTAGTAGGAACCAAACATGGCCTTGACGCCATTTGCCAAAGAGTCATACTGACTGCCGGTGATCATATCGAGCAAGGCACTGACATTGGTGCCTTCCGGCAGCTGACCGATGTATTGCTGGTTGGCTTCCAGAAGATTCTTGGCAAATTGTTTATAGCTTGTGCCGCTGATTGCGTTTTTGGCGGTATCGAGTTCTTCCTGCTTGAGATTGAGCTTCTGACTAAGAAGGATCTCCTGACTATCTTCCCCAATCTCCTTGATGTCTTCCAGATGTGCTTGTTCGTAAGCTTGCGTGGTCTGTTGGAGGTAGGTGGAATTGATCAGGGTAAAGATGCCTGTCAGCATCGTCTTGTCCGGTGTATTGGCGATCATGTTGGCTGCCGTTTTGGCGGAGTCCATGACGATGTTTTGCATCTGACCGGCATCGACGGTTTCAAAGTTGAAGGCATCTTCGTCGATATTGAACTTGAAGGCATCCTTGATCATATCTTCATCGATGCTGACCATCTCGTTGAAGTCGAGGCTTTCCTGTTCTTCTTCGTTGACTTCGTCAAAGCGCTTGTTGGAGAAGACATCGACGTCCTTGTTGGTCAGCTGTTTGGAGACGATGGCCGTGCGGGAAGCTTCCTTGATGATGTAATTGACTAAGTCTCTGGTGTAATTGATGCCGGTCGATAAGGCAAAGGAAGAATCATCCTTGGCACAGACGATGCCGACGATATTGAGCTTCAGACTGCGCTTCAAAAGATCGCGCATGTAGGCGTCATCGCCCGACATGTCTTCATAGACATCGTAGCGGACGTTGTATTTATACATATCGGATGGTTCGATCAGACGAAGATCGATGCCCATCAATTGTTCGTAGCTGTATTCGGTCGACGGATTGCTGACACTGACTTCTTCGCCCGACATGACCGAATTGATGATCGAACGAAGCTCATTGGTATCCCGTAAACCCAAGGAGTAGACCAGAAGGTCGGAGATCGAATTTGGTTCCGATAAGACCAAGAGAAGCTCGTCATATTTTTCTGGCCAGCGGCCGGCTAAAACATCATACTGGTCTTTGAAGGATTCGTAGTTTTCCGACATCTCGTTGAAGACGGAGTTGCCGCCAAAGGAGAGGGTCGACATGAAGGAATTGGCTTGCGAAGAATACATCGACGACTGCAGAGAAGACGGATTAAGCTTGGCCACGTTATCGGCCGCATCGATCGTGTAGATGATCGGGCGGATCGAATAGCGGTAGTCGATGAAGGTGACATCGTCCTTGTAGTCATCGTAATGGGTGTCCAGATAGGCTTTCAACGACTTGAGGTCGTTGGAGCCGATCGAGGAGAACATCGTCGTCAGGTATTGGCGTTCTCTGACCATATTGCCTTCCGATTTGTTTTCCTTGCGGTCGGAGACCATGGAAAGGATCGCGGAGGTCGCATCGGCCGTTTCCGAAGTGATGGTCAAGGGATAGGAGGACAGGGTGTCTTCCTGGATCTTGTCGATGTAGTTCTGGAAACCGGTGGAAAGGGAGGTGATCAGGGCGATGCCGATGATGCCGATCGAGCCGGCAAAGGCGGTCAGGATCGTGCGTCCCTTTTTGGTTAAGAGGTTATTGAACGATAAGGACAAGGCCGTCAGATAGGACATGTGAGGCTTCTTGTTTCGAATTGGTTTATCCTGTGCCTCTATCTTCGGCGCCCGGAAGGGGTTGGAATCGGAAATGATACGGCCGTCCTTGAGGTTGACGATGCGGTTGGCATACTCGTTGGCTAATTCCGGGTTGTGGGTGACCATGACGACCAGACGGTCTCTGGCGACTTCCTTTAAGAGTTCCATGACCTGGATGGAGGTCTTGGAGTCCAAGGCGCCGGTCGGTTCATCCGCCAGAAGAATGTCGGGATTATTGACTAAGGCTCTGGCGATCGCCACTCTTTGCATCTGTCCGCCGGACATCTGGTTGGGCTTTTTGTGGGCCTGTTCCTTGAGCCCGACTTCGTCTAATGCCTGCAAGGCCATCTCTTTTCGCTGTTTGCGGGAGAGGCCGCCGATGGTCAAGGCCAGTTCGACATTGGAAAGAACGGTCTGGTGCGGGATCAGATTGTAGGACTGGAAGACAAAGCCGATCGTGTGATTGCGGTAGGTGTCCCAGTCACGGTCCTTGTAGTTTTTGGTCGAGATGCCGTTGATGATCAGATCGCCTTCATCGTAGCGGTCCAGGCCGCCGATGATGTTTAAAAGGGTCGTCTTGCCCGAACCCGATGGGCCAAGGATGGCGACGAATTCATTATCGCGAAGATCGAGGGATACATTGTCCAGCGCCTGCTGTACAAGATCGCCCGTCTTATAGGTTTTACATATGTTCTTAATCTGCAACATAAATAGATTCTATCATTAAAAATAGTATGTTTACACATACTAAACTTTCTTATTTCTGGATCAAAAGCGCCGGCCGCATTTGGGACAGTATTCAAAATCTTCTTCCGTCTCATAGCCGCAATAGGCGCAGCGTTTATAGCCTTGGACCGTACGGTTTCCCTGATAGAGGATCTTGAGGGCGGAGGGATCGATCTTGACGTATTCGCCATGGCGAAGTGCTTCACCGGTTTCCTGATCAAGCTCATAGACCGTATTGCAGCAGCTGGTCTTGGCGAAGTAGCGGTAGTTCCATTTGAAGACCGGGATAAAGAAAAGATATAAGACCGTATAGGTCATAAAAACACTGAGGCGGCCATAGGCACCGCAGTTGTCGCAGGTGATGAGCTCATCGTAGTCGAGCTCTTCGCTTTTCTCGTTCACGCCGATCATGAAAAACATGGTTTTTCTCCACATCCATTATCGATGAATCCCTTTCTTTTCTCAACTTCCCTTGCCTACTTGGAGGATGAGTTTTTCAATGACCTCGAGGATATGCTGGACAATGAGGATTATGCGATGGCTAAGGATGCGACCAAGGGTCTTTACATTCTGGCCAGTGAACTTTGCGTCTTTCCTTTGTATGAGACTTTACTGGAGGTCTACGAAGACCTGGAATATGAGATGTATGGGGATGTGATGTCCCATTACCGGCAGATGAAAAACGTGTATGAGCGCATACGGGGTGTCTTCCATGCGTGATTGTGTCGTTGTCGGCGCCGGTCATGCGGGTGTAGAAGCGGCGATGTCCTTAGCCCATGCGGGCAAGGATACGGTTTTGGTCACCATCAAGCTGGACCATATTGCCAAGATGCCCTGCAATCCTTCGATCGGCGGACCGGCCAAAGGGGTCGTGGTTCGTGAGATCGATGCATTGGGCGGCGTCATGCCTAAGATCGCCGATAAGACGGCCTTGCAGTTCAAGATGCTCAATACCACCAAGGGTCCGGGTGTCTGGAACATGCGGGTCCAGTCGGATAAGCTGGAGTACTCCAAGACCATGGCCGATCTGTGCATGCATACGGAAAACCTGGAAGTCATCGAGGACATCGTCGATGAGGTCGTTTGCGAAAATAACAAATTTAAAGGCGTGGTCCTGCGCGACCATGGCCTGATTGAAGCCAAGGCCTGCATCTTAACGACCGGGACCTATATGGATTCGACGGTCATGATTTCCGCCGATACGCGTTCGGAAGGACCGGACGGCGATAGGACGACAAAAGACCTGTCGGAATCGTTACGGAAATTAGGTCTTCGATTATTCCGTTTGAAGACCGGCACACCGCCGAGAGTTTTGACCTCTTCGATCGATTTTTCCAAGACGAAACTGGAACCCGGGGCAAGCGAATTCTTACGTTTCTCTGAGGAAACAAAGAAAGAAGATGTCTTGCCGGTGGACAAACAGGTGCCATGTTACCTGACCTATACGACGCCAAAGACCTTAGAGATCATACGGGAGAACCTGCAGCGTTCTTCAATGTATTCCGGGGTGGTCAAGGGTGTCGGACCGCGTTACTGTCCTTCCATTGAAGACAAGGTGGTCCGCTTTGCCGATAAGGAACGACATCAGCTTTTCCTGGAACCGGAGTCCTTATCCTTAAATACGACCTATGTTCAGGGCTTTTCCACCTCGATGCCA
>ONXX01000058.1 GCA_900321955.1 uncultured Bacillota bacterium
GAATCGATTAAAAGAGTTGATGAAGAAGGCTATCTCTATGAGATGGAAGCCGCCTATGATTATTACGATCTGCCGGAAGCCTTCAAGGCCTACATCAGTGCCGGCTGTTCCTGCTTTGTGACAAAGAGTCTTGATGGCGATATCCTGTTTTGCCGCAACTACGATTTTTCCCATTATCCCAATAATGACAAGAGTCAGCAGCGCACCGGTCTCAATGTGGTCGTCAAATCGAAAAACCCGAAGGCCAGATACAAGAGCCTGGGCGTTTCCGATGCCTACTGGCTGGATTTCAGAAACGGTTCCTTTTATAAGGGATTGGCCGATGACGGCAAGAGCGATGTCTCTCCTTTTGTCTTATGCCCGATGATCAGCATGGACGGCATGAACGAAAAGGGTCTGGCCCTGGCCATCCTGGCTTTAGGGGTGAGGGCTGACTGGACACCGATCGATTATGCAACCTATGAAGAGAAGATGGACAAGTATAAGCCAAATCTCTTCCTGGAGGAAGCGGGCCAGGAACCCGATCCTTACTGGATGCGGGCAACCCTTGGTTCGATCGCTGTCAACAAGGCCGATCAGAAAGCCTGGATCGCCAGGATGGATCTGATCGAAACAAAGGCGCCGGGTAAGCCAACGCTTTTGCATCCGATCCTGATGCGCATGGTTCTGGATAACTGCGCCGATGCAGATGAGGCGCTTGCCTTCTTCTCCCGTTTCAATGTCAAAGGCGCGATGCCCGGTGCCGATTACCATATCCTGGTGGCGGACGCCAAGGGAAACAGTGTTCTGGTGGAGTGGGACGGCGATGAAATGAAGGCGACAAAGATCGATCATGCGACTAACCACTATGTTTGCAAACAGGACCTCTTCTTCAAGGACGGCTGCGGCAGAGATGAAGTACTCAGGGCGGGACTGTTTCGGACCCGGAATGTCGGCATGAGAGAAGAATACGCTCTGAACCTGCTGAAACTGGTGGTACAGGATCCATCCAATCAGATTGACCGTTCCAAGACCCAGTACACCTGCATCTACAATCTGAGCAAAAAGACGATGAAGATCTTCTCATTCGGTAATATGGAAAAATACTGGAACTATTCCATTGACTGATATCAGGCTGTCCTTAAGGGCAGCTTTTTTCTTTGTTTCTTATCCGGATATATGCGGATGCGGCTTTCGCTTTTTATGATGAAGAAAAGCGGAGGTATAATCATGGATCAAAGAAAAATGCAGATCGATCGCCAATATGAAGAACTTATCCAAAGGATCGATGAACTGGATGAAGACAGTTTCGAAAAAAGAGAACTGTCTTCGTGCTTCTTAGACAGAGAAGATCTGGAAGACCGTATGGACTTCGAAGAAGGAAGAAAGTTCTTCGATGATCTCAAGGCAAAACAGGAAGATGCCTATCTGGTGCGAATCAAGGTAAAACAGATCTTCATCGATTTCAATGTTGTCAGTTTCAAAAAACTCTTTTCCAAAGAAAAGATCGTCTGGTTCGGGGATCTTCTGCTGAAGCTTGATGAAGAAAGCAGGCAGATGGAAGAAGAATTTCCCTTGTCTTTTGCCGGCAAGAGACTGCACTTTGTCTGGGGCGATGAGGAAAGCGGGGAAGTTGCCTATGAGATCGGTGTTTATCTCAAACCCGATCTGAAGGAACTGGAAAAGATCTTCATCAGCCGCTATCGCTTACAGACGTATGACGAAGAGGAATTCAATGATGTCAAAAACGATGACGGGATCCTGTTGAGCGTTGAAAATAAAAAGAGGATCCTTTGCGAGATTGATTCTTTCGATGATGAAGCTTATATCGAGCCGGAAGATGAGGGCGAGCTCTATGACTATGTGATGGATGAAGAAAAGTATATCACCGCACGGGTCATTGAAGCCGATCCCCTGAAGGATCGCTACATTGCCGAAGTCAGTGTCTACAAAAAAGTATAGGAAGAAACAAGAGTCAAAAAACGGTGCCCCTAGTTGGCACCGTATTTTTCGTTCATATCGCGAATGAATTGATTGTATCCGACATAATCCCATTCGTCTGTCAGAGCCTGACTGACTTCATGGAATCTCTTTTTTTCTTCCGGAGTCAGGGTCTCATAGGTCCATGATCCGCCGTTTACTTCAAGTAAGGATTCGTCTCTGAGTTCTTTTTTTGTCATATTTTCTCCTTTTATTGTTTTTTGTCTTTTGCGGAATCAGCTCAAGTTGCCGTCGTTGTAGGAATTGCTGTAGCTGTTGGTCCAGCTCGTGCCACAGGCCTTACAGATACACTTTACGATACGGCTGTGGGCAAAATATGCGACAGTTTTGTCGTAAAATCGGTGCCGGAACAGTTCGGACATTTGCAGATAGGCTTGTCTCCTATGCCGCCCGCAACATCCTTCATATCGTCCTGATTGATTTTATCTGATATATACTATCATTTTATTCAATTTAAACCATTAAGTGAAAAAGAGCGAAAAAAATTGAAAAAATTTGTAAAGTGGCAAAAAGCCATTATTTAAGGGCTAATTTTGTGTTTTTTGTGTGAAAACGTTGTGATTGGAGTCTTAACACGTCATATAAAAGGGTTGTATAATGTAAATGCTTGCAATAGTATCACAGCTATTGATAGAAAGAAGGATAATTGAATGAAAAAAATTCTTATGGTAATGCTGAGCGTTGTTTTGGCATTAACGACTTTTGTCGGCTGTTCTTCTGGTGGCGGAAGCACTCCTGCACCAGCTGCGAACACAGACAACCTTTCCGATGTTCAGAAGATCATCGCTGAAGCTGAAACGATGACCCTCGAAGAACTTGCGAAAAAAGCAATTGAAGAGTCTAACGGCAAGACCTTCTATGGTGTCGGTAACTCCTCAAGAGGCAAGAGTGCTCTTCCTTTGTTCATCGAATACTTACAGTCCATCGATTCCAGCTACAAGCTTGATTTTGAATGGCAGCAGCCGAAGAACAACAAGATCTTCGATCAGCTGACAGCAGACGGACTCAAGGATGTCGGTACATTTGCGATGACCCTGATTCAGGATGGCAACCAGATCGAATCCAAGATGGTCCAGACTGGCATTCTTGATACCTTCATCCCGAAAGAGTGGGCTGAAGCCAACGGCACAACTCCGGATGCCTATGAAGGATATCTGCCTTTACAGACATTGAACAAGATCTTTGAATACAACTGCGTCAATCCAGACAAGACTTATGACAACTGCTGGGACTTCGTTGCTGAAGGCGAACATGGTCTGTTCATGGATATCGATTCCGAAATCGTCGGCAAGAACTTCTTGTACATGCTGACAAAGGATGAATATGCTGCATATCTGAAGGATGCGTATGACAAGCTCTCTGCAGATGAGCAGGCTTACTTCCAGCCGACTGTCGATGCAATGGCAAAAGACGCTGAAGAATTAGGTTTGGGTGAAAACGGCAAGTATGCTTTGGCTTGGATCAAGCTCTGGGTCAACAGCTACAATGCAGTTACCGATGATGGCCCAATCTGCAACACCTTAGTCGATGCATCTGCAGTCGATAAATTCGGCCTTCTTGTTTACTCAAAGGTACGTTCCGTTGAAGAAACAGACACTGTATCTGTCAACAACATCAAGGTCGCTGCTTACCAGCCAGGTTATGAAGGCATTGGCGGTTACGCATATTGCCACTACCTGTTTGTAACAGACAACTCACCGCTTCCTTGGACGGCATGTGCATTCATCGCTTACATGACTGAAACAGTCGATGGCTTCTCTGCATGGGGCAAGGACTTAGGCGGTTATTCTTCCAACCCAGTCGTCGCACAGGGCACTGAAGAAAAATATCACCACTCAGAAGGCTTATCCGCAAAGGTTGCTTGCGAGACAACAATGGATAAGGGCTATGACTGGTGGGTAGGCGATGGCAAGCTCGTCGTCGAAGATCCGAAGTATTGCGCATCCGTAGCCTTCACAGTTGGCTCATGGATCGAAATGCTCGATAAGTATTCACCGGAATAACAGACAATTCATTCCGACGTATCATCAAGCGTATCGTAGTGCCTTTGTAGTCTCATCTACGAAGGCACTTTCTATAAGTGAGGTAATTTATGTCAAAATCAATGAAAATCAGACTGAACAGCATAAAGACTTATCTCAGTAAACCGCAGAATGTCATATTGATCTTGACGGGTATCCTGGTAACCTTTACGACGATCGCTCCGATCGTTGCAATCATCAGGGATACCTTCACGATCCATCCGGGTACGATCGACCAGTATCTCTCTGGAAAGGCGAGTGGCTTCACTCTGGCCAATTACACCGACTTATTCACCTCAAGGCTGGCCAAGGCCAATCTCTGGACACCTTTGATCAATACGACCTGGCTGGCGATCGGCTCATGCAGCTTTGCGATCTTGTTTGGCGGTATCTTTGCCTATCTGATCACAAGGACCAATATGGCGTTCAAGAAGTATCTGAGTTCGATCTTCATTTTCCCATACATCATGCCGCAGTGGACTCTGGCTGTCGTATGGCAGAACTTATTCAACTCCAATGCCGTGACAGGCACATCC
Source organism: uncultured Bacillota bacterium (assembly GCA_900321955.1). The sequence continues at coordinate 4,538 of ONXX01000058.1, forward strand.
AACGGCTTGCTGGCATCTTTGTTCAATGTACAGATGCCTGCCTGGTGGTGCGTGGGGCTATTCCCTTGCATCATCGTTTTGGGCATGCACTATGCACCATTTGCCTACATTCTGATCGGCGGTATCTTCAAAAACATGGACGCCAACCTCGAAGAGGCGGCAACGATCCTGGATACACCGCGCTGGAAGATCTTTACAAGGGTCACGATCCCGATGGTCAAGCCAGCTATCCTGTCAACGATCCTGCTGGTTGCCGGTTCCACAATCGGCTCCTATCCGGTTCCACACTACTTAGGTCTGACGACACTGGCTACCAAGTATGTCTCCATGAATGACAAGTATACAGGTGAGGCTTCGATCATCGCCATCATTATGATGCTGTTTGGTGTGGCGATCATGTATCTCAACCAGCGTTCTTTGCATTCCAGGAAGTCCTATACGACCGTCACTGGCAAGTCTGGCCATGTATCCAAGGTGGATCTGGGAAGATCTGGCAAGTATGTGATCGCAGCAATCTTTGTGATCATCACGTTCTTCACATCGATCTACCCGATCATCTCCTTTGCCTTTGAGACCTTCTTGCCAAATCCGGGCGACTATTCCTTCTTATACACCGGCAATACCAGCAATCTGACCACCAAGTGGTGGGTGACCAATGAAAATGTCACCGAGAACGGTATGTATGGACAGATGGGTATTCTTCACAACAAGACCATCTGGCACGCTGTCAGAGGAACGATCCTTGTTTCGATCATCTGCTGTCTGACAGCTGGTGTCATCGGCACACTGATCGGCTATGCGGTCTCCAAGGACAGACGCGGGAAGCTTGCAAGCTATGTCAACTCGATGGCCTTCCTTCCTTACCTGATGCCTTCGGTCGCTGTTGGTGCTGCCTACTTCATCCTTTTCTCTTCAGGAAAGGTGAATCTGTTCAACACTTATACAGCTTTGATCATTGTTGGTACGGTCAAATACATCCCGTTTGCTTCAAGAAGCTCATTGAACTCAATGCTGCAATTGTCCAATGAGATCGAGGAATCGGCGATCATACAGGATGTGCCATGGATCAAGCGCATGACCAGGATCATCATTCCAATCCAGAAGTCTTCGATCGTATCAGGCTTCCTGCTCCCGTTCATGACATGCCTTAGAGAATTGTCTTTGTTCATGTTATTGTGCGTGCAGGGCTTCATCTTATCGACGACGCTGGACTACTTCGATGAGATGGGCTTATATGCCTTCTCAAGTGGCATCAACCTGATCCTGATCGTTACGATCCTGATCTCAAACTATGCAGTAAACAAGATCACCGGCGCAAGCCTGGATGAAGGAATTGGAGGATAATACAATGCCAAAAATCGTATTGGAACACGTTACGAAACGATATGACAGATTCTATGCTGTAGATGATCTGAATCTGGTCATTGAAGATAATGCATTCGTCACACTACTGGGTCCTTCGGGATGCGGCAAGACGACGACTTTAAGAATGATCGCAGGTCTGGAAACACCGACTTCTGGCAAGATCACGATCGGTGATCGTGTCGTCTTTGATTCGGAAGAGGGTATCAATGTCCCAGCTAACAAGCGTAAGGTCGGTTTCCTTTTCCAGAACTACGCTCTGTGGCCAAATATGACGGTCTATGACAATATCTGTTTTGGTCTGACCAACGTCAAGGAAGCTTTACCGGTCATCGATTTTGATGCAAGGACTTCAAAGCAATTGCTCAAGGCTTTACAAAGACCAAACGATGTCGCAAGGATTATCAATGACTGCTATGACAAGAAAGGCAAGCTTGATGAAAAAAAGGCGATCGTCAAACTGATCGATGCCTATGAGATCTCTCAATATACAGCGAAGAAACTCTTGGGCTATAACCTGCACAAGGCATCGGATGTAAACGGCGAAGCTAAGAAACATATCGATGAGCTCAATAAAGTCATTGAAAAGGCTAAGGCGGATGCCTCTGCCAAGGGTTATACTCTGGATGAAAACTTCACAGCTGTTAAAAATGGCGAAGTGGTCAAAGAAGTGCGCAAGCTGACCAAGGAAGAGATGGATCTTTCAGTCAGAAGAGTGGCCCGTATCGCCAACATCGGCATGTTTATGGAACGCTATCCGGCAGAGCTCTCTGGTGGTCAGCAGCAGCGTGTTGCGATCGCAAGGACTTTAGCACCAGAGCCAACCGTGCTTTTCATGGATGAACCTTTGTCAAACCTCGATGCGAAACTGCGTCTGGAGATGCGTTCAGAACTGCAGCGTCTGCACTTGGATACCGGTTCGACATTCGTCTATGTCACGCATGACCAGATGGAAGCTATGACACTGGCAACCAAGATCTGTCTGATCGACAACGGCGACTTGCAGCAATATGATGCACCGCTCGATGTCTACAACAAGCCAAATAATCTGTTCGTCGCAGACTTTGTCGGCAATCCTGCCATCAACTTCATCGAAGCACATGGCAAACAGGTAAACGGCAATTTTGAAATGGATGTCTTGGATGGCAAGAAACTGAAATTTATTCCAAATGAGCCTTTCGACATCAACAAGTGGCGTGAGGATTATAAGGCCAGAGTCAAAGAAAAGGCGGATGAACTCAGTGCCAAAGCTTCAAAGAAGGGCTATGTTGAACGTTCCAACAAGGAAACGAGCTTCAAGTATCATGTCGCAATGATCAATGAGCCGGAAGACTACGATGATGAAGTTGAATACACCGATGATGACTACGTGATCGGTATTCGTCCGGAATTTGTTGAGATCTCTGACAAGGAACGATTTGAAGGGGAAGTCTATTCATCCATGCCGACTGGTATGGAAACAACTGTCCGTGCAGCAATCGGCAATTATCTGCTGACTGGTGTCATGTTTGGCGGTGTCGTTTATAAACTGGGCGATAAGGTCAAAGTCGGCTTCAAGGGAAACAATGCAATCC
>ONXX01000181.1 GCA_900321955.1 uncultured Bacillota bacterium
TTCCATCTCTTCCTACCCGAAAGAGGGTCTTTTGAAGGGTTTGAAGAACATCGGTGAATACATCGATAAGGAAAACAAGAAAGGGACCCGTATTCTGGGTGTCTATGAGGAAGGACCGTTCATCTGTTCCGGCAAGGAACGGGGTGCCCAGTCTCTGGATTTTCAGATCATTCCGGATAAGGCCGTGATCGACGAATTCAACGAGGCCTGCAATGGCCATTTGATTTATGTGATGATCGCACCGGAGATGCTGGAAGGAAACTACGAGGTCATCGATTACTGTGTCTCCAAGGGCATGAAGGTTTCTTTGGGCCATACCGGCGCGACCTTTGATATCTGCAAGGAAGCGATCGAACATGGGGCAACTTCCTTCACCCACACCTACAACGGCATGAAGGGTCTGCATCACCGTGAACCCGGTGTTGTGGGTGCAGCCATGTATTTTGACAACTGCTACACCGAGTGCATCTGTGATGGCATCCATGTCAACAAGATTGCCGCCAATATCTTAGCCCGCATTAAAGGAAAGGATCGCTTCATCATGATCACCGATTCGGTGGCGATCAAGGGTCTGCCGCTTGGCGAATATGGTGATCCGAAAAAGGGCAGAACAACAACGATCACGGCGGAGGGCGTCGGTTATCTGACCGGCACCAATACCTTATCGGGTTCTTGCCATAAACTGAGCCACATTCTGGATTATGCGATCCATGAAGCGGGTATTGATATTGTGACGGCGATGAATGCGGTTACCATCAATCCGATGAAGATGCTGGGCATCAACGATAAGGGTTTGATCAAGGAAGGCTATAAGGCCGACATTGCGGTTTTCAATGATCGTTTTGAAAACCAGGCGACCTACATCGACGGAAAACTGTTTGAAAGGAAGGGATAATATGGCAGTCAAGATCGACAATCTCTCAACGGAAAAGAGAAATGAAAAGACAAAAGACATCGATTTATTGAGTGTAGATGAGATCTTAAAAATCATGAATGAGGAAGATCTCAAGGTGGTGGATGCCGTCAAAGGAGCACTTCCTGAGATACGCATCGTGATCGATGAATGTATTCAAGCCTACAAGCGGGGCGGCCGTATCATCTACATCGGTGCGGGAACCTCCGGCCGTTTAGGCCTGATGGATGCGGTGGAGGTCGTGCCGACCTACAATTCCGATCGTTTTGTCGGCTTGATTGCCGGCGGTGACAACGCCTTTGTCAAGGCAGTGGAAGGGGCAGAAGACTCCAGGGAACTGGCGGTCGAAGACCTCAAGAATATTTCCTTAAATGAAAAAGATATGGTCATCGGCATTGCGGCAAGCGGCCGTACGCCATACGTCATTGGCGGCCTGGATTATGCCAGAGAAGTCGGCGCTTCGACGGGGTGTCTGTGCTGCAACTTCAATACGGAGATCGCCGATCATTGCGACTTGCCGATTGAACTGAGCGCCGGTCCGGAAGTGGTGACCGGGTCAACGAGATTAAAATCCGGGACCTGCCAGAAGATCGTTCTGAATATGATTTCAACGGTGACGATGGTCAAAGTCGGCAAGGTCTTCGGCAACCTGATGGTCGATGTCAAGGCGACCAATGAAAAACTGGTGGAACGCTGCCGAAGAGTGGTCATGGAGGCCACGGGCTGCGATCACGATAAGGCTGATGCGGTATTAAAGGAAACCGAAAACAACTGCAAGCTGGCGATCGTGATGATCTTATTGAATATTCCTCTTAACGAGGCGAAAGAAAAGCTCGAGCGGGCGGACGATAATATAAGAATTGCCTTAAACCAGATGTGCTGATGCACATCTTTTTAAGTATAAGAAAAGCGGTATCGTGTGATACCGCTATTCTTGAATCAAGGTATTGGGATTTTTCCCGTTTGGAGAATTAAATGAAAAAATTATTTTACACTGACATAGTAACAGAGGATTGTGAAGACTGAGTGAAAACCAAAAACTTTTTTCTTCAAGTTTTGCCGTGGATTGTCTCATGTATAATTTAAGAGTATGAAACCGATAATATCTTTTAAAAACTTCTCATTCCAATATACGGCGCAGAAGAATCCGACCTTAAAGAATATCGATCTGGATATTTATCCGGGAGAAAAGGTTCTGATCTGCGGCGCTTCAGGTTCGGGCAAGTCCACCCTGGGCAACTGTATCAACGGACTGATTCCTTTTGACTTGACCGGCAAGATGGAGGGAGACCTTTTTGTCGATGACATTGCCACCAAGAATTCTTCGATTTTTGAGCTGTCGACCCGTGTCGGTACGGTCCTGCAGGACCCGGATGGCCAGTTTGTCGGTCTGACAGTGGCGGAGGATATCGCCTTTGCCTTGGAGAACAACTGTGTCGAACAGGAGGCAATGAAGGCCCAAGTCATTGAGGCGGCCAAAAAGGTCAGTATTGAACAGCGCATGTCCAATGCGCCCTATGATCTTTCGGGTGGCCAGAAACAGCGGGTTTCGATGGCCGGCGTCATCGTCGATGATGTCAAGATCCTTTTATTTGATGAGCCTTTGGCCAACCTCGACCCGGCGACCGGCAAGGGAGCGATCGAACTGATCGATCAGATCAAGAAAGAGACAAATACGACAGTCATCATCATTGAACATCGTATCGAGGATGTCTTATGGGAAAAGGTCGACCGCATCATTCTGATGGATGATGGAAGGATCATTGCCGATGAAAAGCCGGAAGCTTTGCTTAGAAGCGATTTACTGGTCAAATATGGCATCCGTGAGCCTTTGTATCTGACACAACTCAAATATGCCGGCGTTAATGTGAATCAGGTAGAAAATATCGATCAT
>ONXX01000052.1 GCA_900321955.1 uncultured Bacillota bacterium
GCCGTCTTGGCGTGGTCAAAGCGACGTTCAATCGCTAAGGACTTGTCGACAATGGAATAGACGCCCATACGCATGCGGACACGGTTGGACAGCTCATCCGAGCTGAAGCCCTTGCCGGCCACCTCCAGAATGTTCTTGTAGTCCTCCTTGTGCGGACGATACAGGAGGAAAGTATCGGCATCCTTACGGCAAGCCAGACCGCCGTTATTGGCAACATAGTCTTCCAGCTTCTCGCCGATGCGCTTCAAGACCTCATCGCCATAGGCCGAGCCATAGCGCTCGTTGATCATATGGAAGTGGTTGATATCCAAAAGGATGGCATCCATCGGCTCATCCTTGTGATGGCTGTCATGTTGTTCGGCGTAGCTGTAGAAGAATTCTTTATTATATAAACCCGTCAGCGGATCCTTTTCGGTCTGCTGGATGATCTGTGATTTCTCGTTGAGGTCAATGGAACGCTCGGCCCTGGCCAAGATGACCTGGGGATCCGGATATGGTTTTGGAATAAAGTCGACCGCGCCCATTTCCAGACAGCCGACTTCGCTTTTTGCCTCGGAAGTTAAAACGATGATCGGGATATCATATTTGTCTTTGACTTCTTCCAGAACTTCAAAGCCGCTCTTCTTGGGCATCAATACATCCAATAAGACCAGAGAAAGAAGATCCTTGTGTTCTTCCATCATCTTCAAAGTCTCTTCGCCATCCGCCGCATAAAGCACGTCGTACTTGCTGGCGAGGATATTGCCTAAAAGAGCCCGGTTAATGGCCTCATCATCGGCGACCAGTATCGTCTTTTTTTCTTTTTCGATCGGGATTATTCCTTCTTTATCCATCCAATCCTCCTTTTCCTGTTTCCACAGTCTAAGAGATCATTTCTTACCTCCATCATAACATAAGCCCATCTGCTACAATGAAGTCAGAGAAAAGAAAGGAGACTCATATGCCTGTTCAATCCTCCATCGTCTTTCTGCCGGTCAGCGACATTCAAAAGACGTATCATTTCTATCACGAGATCCTGAAGCTGCCGGTCCATCAGAAACAGGGCGATTCCCTTTACATCTTTGATACCGGCTATGGCTACTTCGGCTTTTGCGAATACGAGGATGGAAGAAAACCGTTGTCCGGTCCAAAAGGCGTCTGTCTTTCTTTGAATCTCAATGATAACGAAGAGGTCCTGAGCAAGTACGAAGAGCTCAAGGATTCCTGCACTATTTATAAAAAACCGGCCCTTCATCCAAAGTTTCCGGTCTACTCCTTCTTTGTTCAGGATCCCGACGGCTATCTGGTCGAATTCCAGAAGATCGCCGAATAAGGCATTTGAAAGGCCGTGCAATCGCACGACCTTTTCTTTCTATTCTTCGATGACACCGATGTTTTTCGGTGAAACGATAAAGACGTTCTGGTAGATCTTGGCAATCATGCCGTCCTTGGCCATAGCCACACCGGCCAGAAAATCGATCAGGCGCTGCTTGTCGGCAGCGATTGTCTTCTCGGTATTCATGATGACCACCCGTCCTTTTTTGATGTGACGGCAGATCTCCTTTACATCGTCAAAGCAGGTCGGCTTATAGACGATGACAAAGGCATCATAGTTCTCCTTGCCTTCCAGTTCCTGAAAGTCCTGCTGAAACTCACTGTCGCTGTCTTCGACCGGTTCATCCGGTTCATCATTATAGATCCACTTCTGGAAAAATTCTTTGAAATTCATCGCCATAACCTCCCCACTTCATTATAAAACAGGACGGGTCTTATAGGCATCGATCTTGCGCTTGATATCGATCATCATGCCTAAGGCATGCAAAGGATCGGGATAGCGGTCCAGGACCTGATTTTCGATATCGTATTTCAAGGAAGACTCCAGAAGATCCATGTTGGTCACTGAAGACAAGCCAAACGCCGGCAGCAGGAGATGATCGGGATCCACATCCGGATAGTACTCCTTCACAAAATGATATTCGTATTCATTCAAGCGAATGATCGAATCATCGGGATTGTATTCTTTTTCCATTAACGTCCTCCCCACTTTGCAGCGTGCTTCATCTCACTTCTTAACATCGAACGAAAGCGTTCCTCTTCTTTTCTCTTTTTCTGCCGTGCATCCACATTTTTACCGACATCCTTCACCATCCGGATGCCCATGGACGCCAGGGTAAAAGGCAAGACAACGATGAAGCACAGGATCACTACGAGTACGATCATGACACTCCTTTCTTCAGCCAAAGAAGCTGAGAATCAAACCGACGATGCCTAAGATCAACAAGATATGCGGGGCATCCAGCACCCCATTGTACAAAGGCACATGGGCATGCATCTGCCGGAAATAGAAGAATTCATACAAGACATAGCCGATCGACACCGCTGCCGATACATAAAACAGGGCGTGCATCATCAGCTGACCTCTTTATTGAAATAAACGGACAGCTCATTTAAGAGCCGCAGCGTCGACATCTTATGGATGTCTTTATACTTCAAATCATTTTCCTTCATGTAAGCCATCAAAGCTCTCGTGAAAGCATAGATTGAAAGATCATCGAGGTCCGCTTCCTCACTGGTGTCATAGACTCGGATGATCTCCTTGGCCAGATCGACGTAGTGTCGCTCCGGGATTTTGAAGGATGGACTCTGATGACAATCGATGCAGCGCATGGCGTATAAGACGCTTAAGACATAATCATCCTCAAAGTCTCCGGCAAAATCGCTTCTGGTCAGTGTCTGATATAACTGTTTCAGTTTCTTGTCACGATAGTGTTCTTGAAACAATGGCATACCTCCCTTTATATGCCCTATCCTAGCAAAAGCAAGTGACAAAAAACCTGCCAGGAAAAAATTTTTTTAAATTACAGTTCGATACTGGTTCCCGGAATCTGCACGACGGAGTTGATTCCTTTTTTCTCGCAATACTTCGAGAGCTTGAAGAAGACCACTTCCGTCTTTTCAACGAAGCGCGGCATGCCGATGATCGGCTTGGTCAAAGGGGAAAAGAAGTTGTCCCAATGAAGCGGGATGACCAGTTTCGGTTCCAGCTTCTCGATGGTTTCCGCATAGAAGGTTCTTTCCGTTTCGGCGTCCGCCTTCTGTAAACCGGCAACGCCTAAGAACAAGACATCAGCCTTATAGCCATCCATCTGGCCTTTGATGTAGTTGAAGCTCGGACGGATCATGTAGCGCTTGCCCTGATGCTCCACATAGAAGTCGTAGGAGCCGCCTTCCTTATAATCCCTTAATCTGGCCGGCTGACGAAGCGGTTCATCAATGGTCTGGCCCAGATCGTTATTGATGATGGTTGGCTTGGAATGTAAGGAAGGAATGACCTTGATCGTGAAGTCACCGACCTTGTAGGTCTCATTGGCCTTGAATTCCACCATCTGATTCTCTGGCACATCGCCGCCTCTAGCAACATTCATCGCCGAAGAAGAACCATAGATCGTCGCATGACATTGGTTTGCAATATACGGCACATCCATGACGTGGTCATGATGGGTATGGGAGACAAAGATGGCCTTTAAGCGGTCCACCTTGTGAAGCCGCAGCTTTTCATCGATCAGTTTCGTATTGGAGGGCTCTGCTCCGAAGATGTATTTCAACAAGGAAGGTCTGGTCATATGGCCGTCAAAGAAGATCTGATCCTTGCCGTCATCAAACAATAATGTTGTCGTTCCGAAAAAAGTCACTTTCATAACAATTCACCTCACACCATTCCAGTATAGCAGAGCGCAAAAAAGAAAACCGCTTTTTAAAGCGGTCAAATCACTTAAATGTGACACTGTACGAATTCCCGCACCATCTTCACGACATCCTCCCGTTCCGGTCCATGGAAGCCATGATCGGCACCCTTTAAAGTAACGAGCCTGGCTTTCGGAAAGTAGTTCAGAGCCTTCTCACTGTAAGAGATCGGCGCGATCTCGTCTTTATCACCATGGATCAGTAAGACATCCATCGTACAGCACCTCATCGCTTCATAGATGTCTGTCGAAAGAAGATCTTCAAAGTACTTTCTGCCAACTTTCAGCCATAAGAGAACCTCTTCTTCCGGGATCTCTTCGTACTTCTCTAATTCCTCTTCCACCTTGTCTCTTAACATGAAGCCGGAATACAAGCCAATGAGGCCCGCAATCTCTGTTGGCCGTTTGGAAGCTACTAGAGTTGATACATAGGCGCCCTGGCTCTTGCCCATCAGGAGTATCTTTTCGATGCGCTCATCCTTTTGAAAATGGTCGATCACCGTCTCTAAATCTTCCGCTTCGCTTAAGACCGACATCTCCGTGGTCTTGCCATCGGAGCGGGAGACATAGGAGCCACCGCAGAAATCAAAGATGAAGGCAGCGATCTCGTGTTGACAAAGATCTTTCGCAAAATCACGGGACCCTTCCAGTTCCCCGCCCAGGCCATGGCAGATGATCAGTAAAGGAAAACGATCCCTGTCCGGCACATAGAGTTCGCCATAGATCTTCTGTTCTTTTTTATGCAAATCAATCTTTTCAATCATACACTTAACGGGTATAGCGGATATCGCGCGCTAAACGGATGGCGATGTTTCGCCACAGGTGCAGCAACATGCCATAGTCTCTGCGTAAAGACTGCGGCAGGGTCGGGATGCGGTCATAGAGGATCTGGAAGTATTCTTCCTCGTCCTTGCCAAAATCGAGGATCTCGATGCGGTAGACATTGTTTAAGTCATAGCGGGAGACGATGACATCGGTCACCACACCCTTGAGATCAGCCTGATACTTATCGGTCTCGATCTTCATCTTGACCTGATCGCCGATCTTAAGGTCCTTACACTCATCGAGATAGGTCTCGAGATCGTGCTCCGACATCATCGTCGTGATTCCTTCATAGACCTGTTCCTCACTTCTTCCTTTCTTCTTGAAGACGGTGATGAACTCGCCGTCCTTGACTCTTACGATGTCACCGTTGAAGTCACGGCCATCGATCAGGAAGACCGCCATCAGAAGATAATAGGAGTTTCGCACCAGCCAGAATAAGATCGTCAGCAGTCCATACATCTTTCGGGCAAATAAGAGCCACAGAACCCGGATAAAGCCGATCAAAGAAAGACCTAACAATACCAGGAACGGTGCCATCGATCGCGTATCGACCTTGCGCACCATGTTGCTGGCTGACTTGTCGGTCACCTTGAACTGGGTCAGGGAGATGCCAAAGATTTCCTTTAAGATCGGAATAAACAAGGCCGGCATGACACTGGTCTCATAGATGCCGCTCCACTTGGACGAGATCTCGTTGCCGGAGATCAGACGCAGGGAAAGATCCTGGACGATAAACATCGGCAGCCAGTAGACCAGGATTTCCAGCCAGTTGCAGTCAAAGACCGGCACCATCGCCACGGCAAATAAAAGCGGCGCGATGATGTAGACAAAATTCTTGATCGGCGAATACCAGTAGAAGACCGATGACCAGTAGGAGATCTTCTGCATGATCGATAATCCCTTGATCGTAAAGAGTTTGAGCTTCTTTGCCGTCACGATGACCCCTCTGCCCCAGCGGGTCCGCTGCTGGACATGTTCCTTATAGGTGTGCGGCGTCTTGCCCGAAGCCAGAGGCTCTCTGGTCGCCAGAGAGACATAGCCCGCTGCCTCAATTAACAAGCCGGTCGCAAAGTCTTCGGTGATCGATTCGGTATAGAAACCGCCGATCTCCTCCAAAGCCCTTCGGGCAATGACGGTATTGGAGCCGCCGTAAATGACCGCATTGACATTGGTCTTGGCCACTTCAATGCTCCGATAGAAGAAGTCCTGTTCGTTTGGTGCGCTGGTCTCCGAATACAGGGCATATTGGAAGACATCCGGCTCATAGAAGCACTGCGGCGTCTGTAAGAAGCCCATGTGGACTTCCTCTTCCTTTGTCTTTCCTTCGTTGGTCTTTTCGAAGTTGACAAAGTAAGGAATCGTCTTTAACAGGAAGTCACTTCTTACGATCATATCCGCATCCAGGGTCACCACGTAAGGCGCATTGGTCCGCTTCAAAGCGGCATTGAGGTTGCCCGCCTTCTTGCCCTCATTGTCAGGACGATCGAAGTAGCCGACATTCATCTTCCTGGCCAGCTTTTTCATCGACGGACGGCGGTTGTCATCGCAGACCCAGATGTGGACTTTACTTAAATCCGGATAGAGGAGGTGCTTGCAGCCGTTGATCGTACGGCGCAGGAGTTCCTCATCCTCGTTGTAGGTGGAAATGAAGATGTCCACTTCCGGATATTCCTCATCTTCAATCTTCGGCAATGGATGATCGCTCTTGCCGATCATCGAGAAGTAATGGACCAAGGTCTCAAAGAAACCGACGATCTCAAAAAACAAGAGGACCAGATTGGCAACGATGCCAAAGACGTTGCCTTTCGGTATGGAATAGGCAATACGCCAGACAAAGTAATTGATGGTGATGACCACCGATAAAAAGATCAGGGCATAACGCAGGTATTGTTTGCGGTCAATCGTCTCCTTCTTGTCCTTCACGATGTCATCGTAGGTCGTGTGACCCTTCTTTTCGTTGCGGATCAGCCAGATGCCGCAGACCGCAAATAATGCCGCCAGCACAAAGGAAAAGACGATGTAGTCGCGATAGCGGTTGACCGCCTTTAAACCGCGGCCGCCCAGACTGGAAAAGATTGCCGATGGTGACTTGTAATGTTCAAAATCGATGTCTTTGGGATAATCGATCTTTTTTGGATCTTTGCCCGAGACAAGATCCCTGACCCAAAGACCCACGTAGGTCAGATCCTCATCATCCAAATGTTCGTAGTGGAAGCTGTCGGCCTTGACCATGGCGGAACTCTCTGCCTTGTTGGACAAAGACCAGACCGCATAGGAGATCTTGTTTTCATTTAACAGAGTGAACCAGTCTGCCGCATTGGCGAAATCGATGGCCCCATCACCGCTGGCTTCCGAAACTCCGCATTCCGTCACAAAGACCGGGATGTGATTGTTCAAGGCATCCTTCAGTTCATTCTTCAGATTCTCATAGTGGCTTGCCGTATAGAAGTGAAGGCAATACATGACATTGTCATAATTTAAGGGTGCCTCTATGACGCTGTGCAAATCCTGGTCATACTCCGGCGTACCGACGATGATCAAGGCATTCTCATTGTTGTTGCGGATCACCGGGATGACCGCGTCGGCAAAATCACTTACCTGTTTCCAGTTGGTGTCGCCGTTAGGTTCGTTGCAGATCTCGTAGATGATATTCGGGACATCCGCATATTGTTTGGAGATGCGGTCGAAAAAATCGATCGCCTCCTTGAGATAGACATTGGGATCTTTCTCCGACAGGGTGTGCCAGTCCACCAGTACATACATGTCGTTGGCGATGGCTGCCTTGATGCCGGCATAGAGGACTTCCAGACTCTGCTTGCGATCTTCCTTGACATAGATGTCGGTATACATCGGCAGACGGATGAAGTTGCAGTTCCACTCCTTCGAAAGCTGATGGAAAAGTTTGCTGTTGATGTAGTCGGGATACCAGGTCAGGCCATGCGCGGAAATACCGCGTAACTGCACAACATTGCCGTCTTCATCGATCAGGCTCGTGTCTTCCACGTGAAGAAAGCCGTTTTCATCCGGTCTCGCCGTAAAGACCTCTTCCTCTTCTGCTGTGACTCTCAGGAATAAGCCCATACACAAAAAGGCTGCCACAGACAGAATCAAAAAATGCTTCCAAAACGATTTTACCTTCATCCCTTTTCTCATCGAAGTCTTCCTTTCTGCATCAGATCAGATTGTAATGTTTTAATGCCAGCCACACGCCGTCTTCATCGATCGGCGCTGTGACATATTCCGCTGCTTCCCTGGTTTTTTCCTGACCATTGCCCATGGCAATGCCATGACCCGCTGCCTTCATCATCGTGATGTCGTTGATGCCATCACCAAAGGCGTAGCTGTCTTCTTTTGGATATCCCAAATGCTGAATCACGCTTGTCAAAGCCTTTGCCTTATCCGAGGCAAAGGTCGTCATATCCGCCGAAGGATGAGGACCATGCGGGTTCATGATGCAACAGTCTTTTAAACGTTCCCTGATCAGCTCCCGCTGCCTGACATCATAAAAGCCGACATCAAAGCTGTAGTAGCTCTCTTCTTCTTT
>ONXX01000021.1 GCA_900321955.1 uncultured Bacillota bacterium
TAAGAGCTTTTACCAGCCCAAGCGTTGGATTGGTGTGTCCGTGTGCGGGAATACAAAACCAGGCGATCTTCATTTGTGCCCGCCGTCGTTCTTATCATCAAAAGCCAAGGAAAACAATTCCGAAAAAGCCCCTTTATTGGGGATAGCGATTCCTCTGTCTTCATCGCCGAGAATAAGCAGTGTATCTCCCGGCTTTATATTGAAAATTTCCCTTGCCTGTTTGGGAATTACGATCTGTCCCTTTTCCCCGACCGTAGCTGTCCATGCGTACTTTCCTTTTATTGACGCCATAAGTTCATTCCTCCAGTTAGTATGATTTGTATAACTAATCATACTTTTAGAAGTTTGCTTTGTCAATCTTCTGAATGCATCGCCCGATGCGGCGCATGTGGCACTTTTTTAAGTGTCAGATCTTTTTGCGTGTTCAAATGGGCTTTTCGTTTGATCTGAGATATGGCGTTGTCTTCAGATAGAAACTGCAGACATCTTCCGGTGAATAGTTTTCATTTTTCATCCACCAGTTGATTGTTTCCGCAAAATCAGAAACCATATGATTCAACACATAATCTTTTGGGATGAAGAATCCGGCAGATACAGACAGTTTTCAAACAGCCACTTCAAGTTCTCTTTCAGGTTATTCAAAAATATAAATTCCGTTTTATACAAATGTTTTTGATGATGTTCCTTCATCATCTGTATCTACTCGTTAAACAAGGGTCTACCACTTGTTGGCGACCTTCTCGGCAAAACCGAGGAAGTCCTTGATCTCAATGATCCTTCCATCATCCAGTATCGCCTTGCCGGAAAAACGGCCGAAGACCTGGTGCTGATTGGAACCCAGGATGATGAAATCGGTGTTGGCTGCCCGATCCATGATCGGCACAAAATCCATCTCAAAGCGTCCGTCATCCGACGTGAAGGTCCAAGGTGACAGGAAATCATCCTTGCCGTCCTTTTGCGGAATATTGAAAGTCACCTGGGAAAGCTTGTGTGCCTTTCCTTCATAAAACAACATGTTCTCCGAAGCGTTGGAAGTATCACCGAAGCCATAACCGATATTGAAGCCAAATCGTTTGCCTTCATGCAAGCCGGAAGCCGAACCCCAGTACCAGGTATTCTTGTAGGTCCAGACACCCCTGCCCCAGTCCAAAGTGCCAAAGCTGTTCTTCTTGTCAAAGATGTATTCTTTTGCGTCGAATTCTACTTTGCCGCTGGCCGGCATGCAGTTGATCTTCTGGTTGTAATAGAAATGAACTTTGGACTCCTTGTAAGGTGTGGCAATGACCATCGAATCATCGTCCATCTTCTCTAAGGTGATCGATCCTTTGATCGGCTTGCCGTCCATGAAGTTCTCCATTTCAAAGTTCAGGACCCGCTGCTTATCCGTATGCAAGAACTCGATCTTATAGCCCTTGCCATCCCCTTTGACATCGCCGCTTACAGAAGAAGACGGGAAATTGCGTTTGCCCAGGGTGAGAAACTTCATCGGCGAATTGGTGTGTTCCCATGGTTTTCTGAAATCCAGTAAAGAAATGGAATCCAGTGCCATATAGGAATTGTCATCCACTGTCAAAGCCACACCGAAATCCTCATTATATATAAGGTAGTAGTCCCATTCCTTGATCCGCAAAGCATTTGCCTTGATCGCTTTGCGGTCGTAATCCAGGATCATCGATCTGGCATAGCCGGCCTCGATCAGATGGCCGTTTTCATCTAACAGTGGATGTCTTGATGTAATCTCGTGCTGCATATTTATGACCTCTCCATCTTTATCAGATATTGATAGACCTTTTTATCGATCATATCCTTGATCGCTTCATAATCGTCAAGATGTTCCCGTATGTAGGTCGAGCTGATATGGATCATCCTTCTTTTTAAGATCTGATAATTGTCCTTATGCAGATCCTTCATGATCTGATCGATCTCTTCCTTTCTGATCTCATCTCTGGGCAAAATGATAAAACCATAATCCAAAAGTTCCTTATAGTTTTGCCATTGATCAAACTTAGGCAGATTGTCCGCCCCCAGAATCAGATAAAACTGCTTATCCGGATAATCTTTAGTCAGCTGCCGAAAGATCTGATAGGTATAAGGATACTCGTTGTAGGTCTCATCGATCACGATCCCCTTTTTAGCCGCCAGTTTCAACATGGCAATGCGCTCTTTCAGAGGATACATGTTTTTCTTATCCCAATAATCGCCGGTCGCAATGATCCGCACCTTGTCGACAAAACCTTCTTTGATGCAAGCTCTGGCGATTGCGATATGGCCTTTGTGGACAGGATTGAAGGAACCGACGTAGATGCCGACTCTTTCCATATTATCTTTCGATCTTGTAGACCGGGATATTGAACTTGTGGGCAGCCCCTCGATGAAGTTTTTCGATCTTTTCCCTTTGTGTCTCATCGACGTCTTCGCCCTTGATGATCTTTCCGATATCGTTGTATTTGACACCGAGCTTGTCTTCATCGCTTAATCCGGAGATGCCGTCATCCGGTGTGCGGTACAGGACTTTATCAGGAACACCCAGAACTGCGCCGACCGCGATGACTTCATCGACGGTCAGAGAATAAATCGGTGCGATATCGTAGACAGAATCACCGCCCTTGGTGAAATAGCCGACATAGAGCTCACAGGCATTGGAAGTGCCCGGCACGATGTAGGTGCCGCCTCTGGTCGCTGACAATAAGGCAGCCATATAGTAGACACTGGCCATGCGAAGACGCGGTTTGAGGTTGATGTCGGAATTCTTGACTTCTTCTTCAGAGAAATCACCCAGTTTTGAAGCTTCATTTTTAAAGGCATCAAAGACCTTGGTCAGGTCGATGCTGAGCATCTCAAAGCCAAACTTCTCGGCAACCAGCTGAGCATCGGCCGCATCTGCTTCCTTGGAATGGCAAGGCAATGTGATGCCTACAACATTTTCCGGTCCCAAAGCCTTGCACATAATGGCTGCCACAACACCGGAATCCTTACCACCGGAGATGCCTAAGACTGCACCCTTGAGATGATTCTTTGCATAGTAATCACGGACAAAATTGACAATACGTTCACTTTCTTTTACTGCATCAAACATTTCTAATCCTCTCATTCTTCATACGCCATTCAATACTTCTGGTCAGATAATCCACATAACTTTCGTTCTTGCACATGGATTTGCCTTCCACATCGGAGATCTTCGCCACATCCTGGCCATTGCACTTGGTGACCTTCATAACGATATTCAACGCCTCCACACTGGTGTCATTGGATAAATACGTGCCGATACCAAACGCCACCTTGCAGCGGTCCTTGAAGTAGCGACAGATCTTGGTCGCCTTTTCAAAGTTCAAAGAATCTGAGAACAACAAGGTTTTGGTCTTTGGATCGATGCCTAAGCTTTCGTAGTGAGCGATCATCTTATCGCCCCAGACAAACGGATCGCCGGAATCGTGTCTGACACCGGAGAACAGCGTCGCAAAGGTCAGACGGAAATCCCTCAAGAAACAATCCGTCGTGATCGTATCGGTCAAAGCCGTACCGTTTAGGACGCCATACTCGTCAACCCAGGCTTCCAAAGCGAAATAGTTGGAATAAGCCGGATTGTTCTTGTGGTCGCCCTGACCGACACACATGATCCATTCGTGAGCCATGGTGCCGACCGGTGTTAAGCCGTACTTCTTTGCCAGATAGACATTGGAGGTACCGACATAGCGGGAAGCCGGATTCTGCGTCTCCTGCAACAACTTGACGATATGATCCTGCGCCTCGCCCGAAAGTCTTCTTCTCAAGCCGAACTCGGAGAAGGAATTGAGTTCGTATTCCCCGCTTTGCAGTTTCAGACATTTTTCCAGTGCTCTTTTTTTATAGTCTTCCAGCAGCTGTTTATAATCGTGGTTCATGCGGAAGTAGACTTCGTTGATGATGGCCAGCGTCGGTACTTCATATAAGGATGTATTTAACCAGGTGCCGGTCGTCTCCAGTGTGAAATTTCCTTCTTCATCCCTGCCGAAGTGAAAGTCTTCGTAGCGAGGCTGCCACAGTCTTAAGAAATCGACATAGCTGCCCTTGATCCAGCGGATATTGTGAAGGTATTCCAGTTCTTCTTCATCGAAGCGCAAAGCACAATACATTCTGATCTGATGCTTGATTTCTTCGACGACGTCATCGGAAAAGACGACGTCCTTGTTGCGGCATTTAAAAGTCCAGGTCGTCTTGTAATCGGAAAAGTGATGATAGATGGCCTGGCCCATGGAAAACTTGTATAAATCGTTTTCTAAGAGTGATGTAATGATCTGATCCATAGCAGTCTTGCTCCTTGATTCTTTCCTTATTATTATATAGGAGTCTCAATATTACAGGCAAACCGACAATGAAAACGCTTAAATGGCACAGCTGTTTCCGTGAAACAGTGAAAAATGGTAAAAAACCGCATAAAATGCGCATTTTATGCTTGCAACCAAAAGACAGTTCTGTTACTATAAAAAGGCTGACAAGATCCGAAAGGATCTATATATAAGTCAGGTATTTGGCACACCTGATAAAGTGTGCATAAGAAGAAAGGAGTACATATGCCAACAATCAATCAGTTAGTTAGAAAAGGCAGAACTGCGAGAACATTCAAGTCCAAGGCACCGGCTTTAAATAAGGGTTATAACTCATTAAAGAGCCGTCCGATCGATCTGGCTTCTCCGCAGAAAAGAGGCGTTTGCACCCGTGTCGGTACAATGACCCCGAAGAAGCCTAACTCAGCCTTAAGAAAGTATGCCCGTGTTCGTTTATCCAACGGTATGGAAGTTACCGCTTATATCCCAGGTATCGGACACAACCTTCAGGAACACTCTGTTGTCATGATCCGCGGCGGACGTGTCAAGGATTTACCAGGTGTTCGTTATCACATCATCAGAGGCACCCTCGACTGTGCCGGTGTTGATGGAAGGATGCAGGGTCGTTCTCTGTACGGCGCTAAGAAGCCTAAGTAAAACATGAAAGGAGATTAAAAATGCCAAGAAAAGGACATATCGCGAAACGTGATGTATTAGTAGATCCAATCTACAACTCAAAGCTTGTGACACGCTTAATCAACAAGATCATGTTAGATGGTAAAAAAGGTGTCGCACAGAACATTCTCTACAATGCATTTGACATCGTAGAAAAGAAGACGGGTTCGCAGCCGATGGAAGTGTTTGAAAAAGCACTCGACAACGTCATGCCTGAACTCGAATTAAAGTTAAGAAGAGTCGGTGGTGCTAACTACCAGGTTCCGGTTGAAGTTTCTGATGAAAGAAGACTGACACTGGGTTTACGCTGGATCGTCAACTACTCCAGATTAAGAGGCGAAAAGACGATGGAAGAAAGATTAGCCGCTGAAATCATTGACGCATCGAATGGTGTCGGTCAGTCTGTCAAGAAGAAAGACGACACGCATAAGATGGCTGAAGCAAACAAAGCGTTTGCTCATTACCGCTGGTAAAAACCTCTTTAGAAAGGAGACAACGTTATGGCACGTCAATATGCTTTAGAAAATACAAGAAATATTGGCATCATGGCGCACATCGATGCAGGAAAAACGACCTGTACCGAAAGAATTCTCTTCTTTACCGGGAAAACACACAAGATCGGTGAAACACATGATGGCGCAAGCCAAATGGACTGGATGGAACAGGAACAGGAAAGAGGTATCACCATTACCTCTGCCGCAACAACGACATTCTGGCCGGGTTCCAAGAATCAGCTTCCTAAAACCAGGGTTAACATCATCGATACTCCGGGACACGTCGACTTCACAGTCGAAGTAGAAAGATCCCTTCGAGTGCTTGATGGTGCTGTCACGGTATTGGACGCCAAAGCAGGTGTTGAACCTCAGACCGAAACAGTCTGGCGACAGGCTTCAACGTACGGTGTACCGAGGATCGTCTTTGCCAACAAGATGGATGCCACGGGTGCTGACTTCATGATGTCAGTCAACTCGATCGGTGATAAACTCGCAGCCAAGGCTGCTGCGATCCAGATGCCGATCGGCGCTGAAAATACCTTCCGTGGAATCATCGACCTGGTAGAGAGAAAACAGTACATGTATCCGAATGATCAGGGAACCGACATCAAGGTTTCCGAGATCGAAGATCAGTATAAGGATGAGGCAGAAGTCCTCAGAGATGAACTGATCGAGAAGCTCTGCGATTATGATGATGAACTCATGGAAGCATTCCTGGAAGGACAAGAAATTGAAGTCTCCTCGATTAAGAGTGCAATTCGTAAAGCAGTCCTGACTTCTGAATTCTTCCCGGTCCTGTGCGGATCCGCTTATAAGAATAAAGGTATTCAGTTATTACTCGACGCGATCGTCGAATACCTCCCTTCCCCGCTGGATGTACCTCCGATTAAGGGTACGACCAAGTTCGGTGATGAGGCTGTCAGACACGCGAGTGATTCCGAACCGTTCTCTGCACTGGCCTTCAAGGTCATGACCGACCCGTTCGTCGGCCGTCTCACCTACTTCAGAGTCTACTCCGGTGTAGCGACTGCAGGCTCTTATGTCCTCAATGCGACAAAAGACGTAAAAGAAAGATTCGGCAGACTGGTGCAGATGCATGCGAACCACCGTGCAGACATCGAAGAAGTCGATGCCGGTGATATCGCCGCAGCTGTCGGTCTCAAGAATACAACGACCGGTGATACGCTTTGTGATGAAAAACATCCGATCATCTTAGAATCCATGGTCTTCCCTGAACCGGTTATCCAGATGTCTGTTGAGCCAAAATCAAAGGCCGACTCCGACAAGATGGACAACGCTTTAGCCAAACTGGCGGAAGAAGATCCGACCTTCAGGACATACACCGATGAAGAAACCGGCCAGACAATCATCGCCGGTATGGGTGAGCTCCACCTGGATATCATCGTCGATCGTATGAAGCGTGAATTCAAGGTCGAATGCAACGTAGGTAAACCTCAGGTTGCCTACCGCGAAACAATCACCAAGGCAGCCGATTGTGAAGGACGTTTCATCAGACAGTCCGGCGGCCGTGGTCAGTATGGTCATGTCTGGATCAAATTTGAACCAAACGAGACCGGTAAAGGATTTGAATTTATTGATGCCGTTGTCGGCGGCACCGTTCCTAGAGAATACATCAAACCGACAATGGAAGGTTTAAAGGCAGCACTGGATAACGGTCTGATCGCCGGATATCCGGTCGTCGATATCAAAGCAACGCTGTTCGACGGTTCATCCCACGAGGTCGACTCTTCGGAAATGGCCTTCAAGATGGCAGCCAGCTTAGCTTTGAAGGAAGCAGCCAAAAAATGTGCTCCGGTCATCCTTGAGCCAATCATGGATGTTGAGATCACCGTCCCGAGCGAGTATCTTGGTACCGTCATGGGCGATGTCACAAAACGCCGCGGACACATCAATGATCAGGAAGAAAGAGGCAATGCGGTAGTCATCCGTGCCTACATCCCTCTGTCACAGATGTTCGGTTATGCAACCGACTTAAGATCCAACACACAGGGACGCGGAAACTACATGATGCAGATGGATCATTACGATCAGGTACCTGCAAGTATTGCGGAAGAAATAGTTAAGAAAAACGCCCGCTAATAATTGCTTATTGATGCGTTTTATCTTAAAATAGTATTGTTAAATTTAGGAGGAATAAATTTTAGATGGCAAAAGAAAAGTTTGACCGTTCGTTAGAACACGTCAATATCGGTACCATCGGTCACGTTGACCATGGTAAAACAACTTTAACAGCTGCTATTACCAAGAGATTAGCAGAAAAGGGTCAGGCTGAATTCAAGGCTTACGACCAGATCGATGGTGCTCCGGAAGAAAAAGCTCGTGGTATCACTATCAATACTGCTCACGTTGAATATAAGACAAACAAGAGACACTATGCTCACGTCGACTGCCCGGGACACGCTGACTATGTCAAGAACATGATTACCGGTGCTGCTCAGATGGATGGTGCGATCCTGGTTGTTGCTGCAACTGATGGACCGATGCCTCAGACTCGTGAACATATCCTGTTAGCTAGACAGGTCGGTGTTCCTTACATTGTTGTCTTCCTTAACAAGTGCGATATGGTCGATGATCCAGAATTAATCGACTTAGTCGAAATGGAAGTCAGAGAACTGTTAGACGAATACGGATTCGACGGTGACAACACTCCGGTTATCCGTGGTTCTGCATTAAAGGCTCTCGAAGGCGATCCTGAAGCTCAGAAGGCTATTGATGAACTGATGGATGCTTGCGACACTTACATTCCGTCTCCGGCAAGAGAAATGGATAAGCCATTCCTTATGTCAGTTGAAGACGTCTTCACAATTTCCGGTCGTGGTACCGTTGCTACAGGTAGAGTTGAACGTGGTGTCGCTCACCTGAATGACCAGGTTGAAATCGTCGGCTTAAGAGACACAAGAACGACTGTTATTACAGGTCTTGAAATGTTCCACAAGCAGCTCGACGAGGCTGAAGCTGGTGACAACATCGGTGCTCTGCTCCGTGGTGTCAACCGTGACGAAATCGAAAGAGGTCAGGTTCTTGCAAAACCGGGTTCTGTTACTCCTCATACTCAGTTCACTGCGCAGGTTTACGTATTAACTAAGGATGAAGGCGGCAGACATACACCGTTCGTTGCTAACTACCGTCCGCAGTTCTATTTCCGTACAACCGATGTAACCGGTATCGTCAAGGAATTAGGCGGTGCTGAAATGGTTATGCCTGGTGACCACGTCGAAATGACTGTTGAACTGATCGCTCCAATCGCTATCGAAGAAGGAACTAAGTTCTCTATTCGTGAAGGCGGCAGAACTGTTGGTTCAGGTTCCGTTACCAAGATCATTAAATAATTACTAACTGATTAATTGTTTATGATACAAAACCTTCCCCTAGCGGGAAGGTTTTTTGTTCTATAATTGAATTATGATCATACAAATTCTTATCCTATTGATCGTGCTCTATCTGATCTGCATCTATCCGGATACTTCCAGGAAAGCGCAGATGGCACCCTATGAAAAACGTTTTATTGCCCACCGCGGCCTCTTCAACAACAAGGACATTCCGGAAAACTCCCTGCCTGCCTTTCAAAAGGCGGTCGACAACAATTTCGGTATCGAACTGGATGTGCAGCTTACCACCGATGACCAGTTGGTCGTCTTCCACGACGCATCATTGAAACGCATGACCGGCATCGACAAGGACCTGATTGATTGTTCCTATGAAGAGTTACAACAATACAGGCTTCTGGATACCAAAGAAACCATTCCCCTCTTCTCTGAGGTCTTAAAGGTCTTAAAACCGGATACGCCGTTGGTCATTGAAATCAAATCCGAAGGCCGTTCCATTCTAACCACACAAAAAACGGTTGCCATGATGAAGAATTATCAGGGTCTATACAATATGGAATCCTTTGATCCCAAGATCGTACGCTATCTCAGGATGAACGAACCGCAGATCATTCGCGGTCAGTTGTCCTACAACTATCTTGGCAACAAAGATTCCTCTCTCTCCAAAGTCCTGGCCTTTATCGCCACCTATCTCCTGTTGAATTTCTTAACCAGACCAGACTACATCGCCTATGATGTCGAAGGCTCCGATAACCTTTCTTTCCAGATTATCTCGAGACTCTTCAAGGGAGAATGCGTCGCCTGGACCGTCAAATCCAAGGAACAGTTCGAAGAAAAAAAGCACCTCTATCAGTGCTTCATCTTTGACTCTTATATTCCTGACAATAAGGATCTTTAGACTTCCTTATTCAACAGTTCAATTAACTCTTCTTTCTTATCGGGATCATCCAGCAAGGTATGGGATCCCCCTTCCAGAAGGAAGAGTTTTTTTATTTTTGCTGGCGATCTGTTTGAAATAGGTTTCGCTCGCTTCATAAGGGATCAGTTCATCCTGTCTGGCATGAATCAGCACTACGGGACATTGAATCTTATGCAGATCCTTTAAACATAGATCAACCGTCTTTTTCATCTCATCGATGAATTGCTTTGGAACTATGTCCTCAGGCTCTTTCCGTTTGACTTCTTCAAAGCGACGATAATCAAAGGCCGGAGAGATCAGAATCAGCTTTTCCACCTTATAGCGGCTTTCAAAATGACAGGCAATCAAGGCACCAAGTGAAAAGCCGATCAGAATCATCGGCTCGTCATTATATTGATCGAGAAAAGTCTGCACATTATGAAGCCACAGTTCATAAGAGGCATCTTTCCTATCGAGTTCATAATAATCGGGACACAGGATTTCATAGCGATCGGAAAATGCTTCTTCGATCAAAGAAAACTGTCTTCCCCTTCTTTTTCCATAGCCGTGGATACAGATGATGCGCTTACTGTTTTTCATACACCTGTTTTGCGTAATCCAGTAAACCGTTGAAGCCTTCGACATTCATTGCCCCATTGGCATAACAGATAAACTTGCCATCCGGCCCAAGCACGAACGTCGTCGGATACGATGAGACGCCGCAATAGTAGAATAATAAGCCCTGATCATCGATGATGACCGGTAAAGACAGGTTCTTTTCATTTAAATAGGCATCGATGTCTGCCTGACCGCCTGTCTCGTTGAGCGGCGACATGACGACGTAGCATTTCGCATCATTACTTTGATCAAAGGTTTCAAGATCCGGCAGTTCCTCATTGCAATAGGTGCACCAGGTCGTAGCGAAGTTTAGCAGGACATAGTCCCCTTTTAAATCTTCCAGTTTGATCGGGTTGCCGTTTTGATCCTTGAATTCCTGTTCGTAGATAAAGGATTCATTTTGCTGGCCTCCTTCCGCAGTAGAACTGAGTTCCTTGGCGGCAGAGATCTTGATCGAAGCCTCACGGATCATATAGAAGCCAAAACACAATAAGACAATACCGGCGATCTTTGCCGTATAGGACATGAATTTGCGGTTCCTGGAAATGAAATTCAATATCTTATTGGTAAATAAGCCCGTCAACAGAAACGGAATGATCAAACCCAAACCATAAAAAACGATATGCAGATAGCCTTCCGCTGAGGTTGCCGCCAGCAGCAAGGCATTTGCCAGCATCGGGCCGATACAAGGCGACCAGCCAAGGGAAAAGACCAGGCCTAATAAATAAGCCTTGAAGACATTCATCTTCTCTGTGGCGCCTTTAAACTTCAGACGCAGCTCTTTATTCAAAACATCAATATGAATGAGCCCGCATTCGTGTAAGCCTAACAGTACCAGCAAAACACCGCCGATAATCGAAATGACTTCATTGTAGCGGTTTAAAAAGTCCGAAAAGATATTTAAAGACAGGCCTAAGATAAAGAAGGTCGTGGCAATGCCAAGCACAAAGAAAAGTGTTGTGAAAAACACTTTTCCTGTCTTATATGTGATGTTGCCGTTTTCATCGACGCTCTTGTTTTCCCCTGCCAGATAGGACATATATAAAGGAATCATCGGCAGGACACAAGGCGATACGAAGGAAAGCAGGCCTTCTAAAAATGTAGCACCTAAGAGTTTAAAATCCATCGTTTACCTTAAGAAGATCAGAATGATGATACCCATCAAAACACGGTAAATGCCAAAGATCGTGAAGGTATTCTTTCTGATGTAGTTGAGCACGAAGCGGATCATGAATAAGGAGACCGCAAAGGCTGCCAGACAGCCCACAAGAAGGGTCATGATCTCATAGAAAGTGACCGTTGCCGAGAACTTCAGAACCTTCATTAAGCTGGCACCGAACATGACCGGAATGGCCACCTCAAAGGTGAATTCCGTAGCTGCCGGTCTGGAAATGCCCAGCAATAAAGCGGCAATGATCGTTGAACCGGAACGGGAAACGCCCGGGAAGATGGCGGCAATCAGCTGTGCAAGACCGATGATCAGTGCTTGTAAGTAAGTGATCTGTCTGGTTGAATCGATCGCAAACTTCTTGCCTTTTAATCTTGCCTCAACAACGATGAAGATGATGCCGACCAGAATCAAGGCGATGCCGATAAAGATCATCTCATTCTTTTCGTTGATGAAGGTAAAGAGGTCTTCCAATAAGAGTTCAAACAGGATGACCGGGATGCAGGCGACGACGATCTTGAGCCAGAGGATGAACTTATCCTTCTTCACATAGGACAGAATTCCTTCGCCTAAAGGATACTTCGACTGGCCAAAAGGCCAGATCTTGTTCCAGAAGACCAACAGTAAAGCCAGTATTGCCCCTAACTGGATGACGACCTCGAAAACTTCGTAGAATTCAGGCGAAACATCAAGAGGCAAAAAGACATTCAGGATCTTCATATGTGTTCATGAAACCTCCTAGTTAAATGTGACGAGATCTTCCTTCGGCGCTTCCGCCTCCTTGAAAGACTTCACATATAAAGCGGTGAACCGCATGCCGTCCGAATTCTCCATCGTACGGCCGGTACCGTGAACTGTATAGTATTTATTCTTATCGATCGCTTTTTCTGAAATGCCGACACAAGGCAAAGCGATATCGGTGATGTCATTGGCGCAGCACACCATCGCCTTTCGACCCATGATCAGGACATCCTTGGCATCCTCGACTTTTCCGGCAAAGCGGACCTTGATGGTGATATCCTTCTTGTCATACTTGTCCGGATTGTCGATCGCATCCATGAACCAGAGACCGTAGTCGATATCCGAGATATTCAATGGTTTGGATGTATCAAACAGATCATCCTCAATCTTGTTGGACACATTGCCGTCCTTGTCTTCAAAGATCAGTTCGACATACTGGTTGATCGATTTGAGATTGTTGCGCAGATAGCGCTTGTCGACGTTGTCTGAGCGGTTAAGGATCACCACTTCCGCATTGACCACGTGGTTGTAGAGGAACTGACGCATATTGGTCAGGTAAATGTTGAATTTCGATGCATCGATGGTCGTCAACGTCTGGGCCAGCTCCCAATCGGAAATGAAGCCGGTCTCATAGAGGATGTTGTCGTCCTCCATGCCGTTGAGTTCGATGAAGATTCTCTCGACGCCCTTGTAGTTCTTGTCGATCTCCTTTTGTTTCTCAATGGTCAGATCCTTCACGGAATCCATATAGATGACCTGCGAATTGGAGATCTTTAAAAACTTCTCATCGTATTCTTCATCACCCTGTTCCATGCAGATGATCAAAGTCGACTCCCCTTCGTTGAAACGGGGATTATATAAGGTCTCTTTGATGGCTCTGGTCTTGCCGGAATCCAGGAAACCGGAAAACACATAGACCGGTTTAGTCATGGAAGAGCTCCTTGAAGAAGGCTTCATCGATTTCCGTGCCGATGATTGAAACCAAGGCTTTGTCTTTCTTGGAACCTTCAAAGATGTTGAACTCATTCAGGACATAGTTGAAGTAGATCATCGTATCATTCTGGCCTAAGACATAGCCCTTGACACGGATGATATCCTCCGGGATCTTGTATAAGATCTCCGCCAGTTCTTCCTTGCTGAAGCGGTATTCCGGTTCAAGGATCAGGTTCTTGAACGGTTCATCCTCATCGTCATCATCGTGATGATGGTGATGATGGTGATGATGTTCATGGTCATGATCGTGGTCATGGTGGTGATGATGTTCGTGTTCATCCTCGCCCTCATCGTCGTGATGATGTTCATGTTCTTCTTCCTCATCATCAAATTCCGGAACGATATCGCCGCCGGAAACGATGATGTTCATCACTTCTTCAATCGGCATCTCGGTAATCGGTTCTTCAACGATTTCCGCATCTTCATTGAGTTCTCTTACGATTTCCTTGGCCTTTTCAATCGTCTCTTCATCAGCGACATCGGTATGGGAAAGGATGATTGCATTGGCTGCTGCGACCTGGTCATTGAAGTATTCCTTGAAATTGATGTGATACTTGCGGCAGGTCTTGACATCGACGATGCAGATATGGGAAACGATACGGAAATCCGGATCGCCCTTGACGACGTTGATGATCTCGGAGAGCTTGCCGACACCCGATGGTTCAATCAGCAGATCGGTCACGCCCATCTCTTCGATCTCTTCCAAGGCATCTTCAAAATCACCCTGTAAGGAACAGCAGATGCAGCCGTTATTGATCTCGCGGATATTGAGTGACTTGTCGAAGAAAGCGCCGTCGACACCGACTTCGCCGAATTCGTTCTCCAGCAGCATCACTTTTTCAAATTTCTTTTCGCTTAACAGTTTCTGAATAAAGGTCGTCTTGCCGGCACCTAAGAAGCCGGAAACGATATACACATTGATCATAATAATTACCTCACCTTCTCAAATACTATTTCATCGTAGCCGGTTTCTTCATCGAAAACCCGGCTTGCCGTGTATTGTTCCAACACGCCCAAGACCAATTCGCAGGTGGTATTGACCAGGCAGCCGTTTTTTAGATGACCGCCATAGACCTTGCCCTTTTCATCGGCCAGGCTGATGTGGATGTGGCTTTTTCCTGCTGCAATCGTTCCCGTCAAAGAAACGATCTCCAGATCCTCCTTGAATTCCAGCACTTCCGTTGCGCCGGCCAGGCGGATCTGCGCTTCGTACAAGCAGCCCACTCCTGAAAGGATGACCGCACAGCCGACTTCGTTTTTAAGGCAGATCTCTTCGATCGACGCCTTTAAATCAGCGCCTTTTTTAAGTCTTACGGCCAATTCTTTCATAACCTATATTTTACCATTTCTGTAAAGACTCTGATAAGCAAAATACAACGCTCCTCTTTCTGCTTCACAAGAAAGAAGGGGTCCCTTTGGATCCCTTTAGTAAGAACGATTCGATTTTACTTATGCCGCCTTGGAAGCCTTGACCTTAGAAAGGTCAGGATCTTCATAGACCGGCATCTTCTTTCCGGTTTTAACCGAGAACATCACGGCAGCGTACGGTGCCAGGTCAATGGAAATTGAATTCGGCAGACCGTGTGACTTGATCTTGCGCGAACGGATCGGCTTGAAGTTGCACATATTGCAGCCGTTGTAGATATCCTTTTCCGAATTGATCACCTCGGTGTAGACACCGCGGTAAGGAACGCCGATGCGGTAGTTGGTATAAGAGATCGGCTTCATGTTTAGAACGATCAGGAAGCAGAAATCTTCCCCATAGCGGGCATAGACATAGACCGACTGTTTATAGTTGTCCGCATCGATCCAGCGGAAGGAAGTCGGATCATAGTCATAGGAATAGAAGACCTTATAGGACTTGTAGATCTGACACAGATCGCGGAAATAACGGTTGAAGGAGTCGTGTGCCGGATAATTCAGTAAATCCCAGTCCAGACCCCTGGTCTCGTCAAATTCGCGGTACATCGCAATATCATTGCCCAAGAAGTTGAGCTTCTTGCCCGGGTGGGTAAACATGTATAAGAAGAGGTTTCGGCATTGTGCAAACTGCGTCTCATAGTTGCCCCACATCTTATCGACGATGGTCTTCTTGGAATGGACGACTTCATCGTGCGATAATGGCAGGATGAACTTCTCCGAATAGAAGTAGGCCATCGAGAATGTCAGCATGTTGTGGTGATACTGGCGGAATTCCGGATCCATCATGTAATACTTGAGGGTATCGTTCATCCAGCCCAAGTCCCACTTATAGTCAAAGCCCAGGCCATCATACTCGGTCGGCACCGTGACTTTCGGATAATCGGTCGAATCTTCGGCGATCAGTAAGACATCTGGATGTTCATGCTTCAACGTGTAATTGAAGCGTTTGACAAAGGATAAGCCGTTGCTGTTTTCGCCGATGTTCTTGTTGCCGTCATAGAAGATGATGTTGGAGACCGCATCCATTCTTAAACCGTCGAAATGATACAGATTGATGAAGAAGTTGGCCGAAGACATCAGATAGGAGATGACCGGACCCGCTCCCATATCAAACTGATAGGAACCCCATTGCGATCTGGCAAGTTTAGGATCCGTATACTCGTAGCAGGCCTGCCCGTCAAATTGGCGTAAGCCAAACTCGTCGGTTGCGAAGTGGACATAGGCAACGTCCAGGATAACACCGATGCCGTTGAGATGGCATTCATTGACAAAATCCATCAGATCCCAAGGTGTGCCATAGCGGCTGGTCGCCGAGAAGAAACCGGTGGCCTGATAGCCCCAGGAACCGTCAAACGGATGTTCGACGATCGGCATCATCTCGATATGGGTATAGCCCATATGTTTGACATAAGGGATCAGCTCTTCCTTGAGTTCCCGATAGGTCGTCAGACGTCCTTCGTGTTTAAAGCCGTTGACGTGGATCTCATAGATATTCAAAGGATTGCCGTAAGAGAAATTGCGCTTTGCCATGTATTCATCATCGGTAAAGCGATACTGGCTTAAGTCATACATGACCGAGGCATTGTCCGGTCTTCTTTCCGAATAGAAGGCATACGGATCGGACTTGTAGACGATCTTGCCGTCCGCACCGGTGATGCGGTAACGATAGGAGTAGATGCATTCACAATGTTCGATGATCAGATGCCAGATGCCGCGGTTATCCACCTTTTCAAATTCATAGAAGACTTTGAAGTCATCCCTCGACATGAATACTTCGACTTTTCTGGCATGCGGAGCCCAGACATAAAACTCGACGCCATCGCCGAGTTTGTGAGCGCCCATGTACCTGTAAGCCTGTGTATCCAGACCGGAAAAGAAATAATCCAGGTTCATGCTGCTAATACCTTTCTGTATAGATTCTCATATTCTCTGGCAGATCTCTCAAAGGAGACATCGGTCTTCATCGCATTGCGGACCAACATCTTCCATCTGTCAGGGAACTCATAGTATTGTGTGTAGGCATAATTGAAGACTCTTTCAAAGTCGTGTACGGAATACGGACCGAAAGAGAATCCATTGCCGGTGTTTTCATATTCATTGAGCGGAATGACCGTATCCTTCAAACCACCGGTCTCTCGGACCAACGGCAAGGTGCCATAGCGCATCGCAATCAGCTGTGAGATACCGCACGGTTCAAATAAAGACGGCATTGCCAGCATATCCAGACCGGCATACATGCGGTGTGCCAGACCTTCGTTATAGCCGCAGTAATAGACAAAGCGGCCTTTGTTTTCATTCTCCAGCATCTTGAAGGAATACTCGTGTTTGGATTCCCCGGTTCCCAGGACGGCAACCTGCACATCCTGATGAAGGATGTTCTGCATCGCCCCTAAGAAGATATCGGCGCCCTTCTGGAAGGTCAGACGCGATACCATGCCGAATAAGAGCGTATCCGGTTTTTCCTCTAAGCCAAGCTGCTTCTGCAAAGCGATCTTATTGGCTTTCTTGCCGGAAATGTAATTGCGCAAAGAGTAAGGCTTATCGATCGCCTTATCGTTTGCCGGATTGAAGGAATCGGTGTCGATGCCGTTGACGATGCCATAGAGATCCTTTGCCCGATAACGCAGTATGACATCGAGTTTGGAACCAAACTCCGGTGTCTGAATCTCTTTGGCGTAGGTCTTGGAGACCGTCGTCACAAAATCGGCGTAGACGATACCGATCTTCATGAAGTTGCAGTAATCATTGAAACGAAGATCGCCGTTCTCATAATAGCGGTAATCAAATGCCAGATAATCAAAGAGCACCTGCTTGTCGTATTCGCCCTGGTATGCCAGATTATGGATCGTCAGGATGTGCTTGATGTTGCGGATCTTTTCGATCGCGCTGTATCTGACCTTGCACAAAGCCGGCAAGACGGCCGCATGATAGTCATGCTCATGGCAGATGTCAGGATAA
Organism: uncultured Bacillota bacterium; assembly: GCA_900321955.1. Next base: position 17,619 of record ONXX01000021.1, read on the forward strand.
TAATCCATCTTGATCATCATCTCGACAACCGCAACGTTATAGAAAGAGAACCGGGCGGCGTCATCGGCATAGCCGTACACGCCGTCGCGGTTAAAGTATGTGTCATTTTCAATGAAGAGATACTCGACACCCTCATTGACATAGGAGTAGATGTTTGCTTCTTCATTGATAAAACCACTATGAACGTAGATATGATCGAGATACTTCATCCCCTCATAGTATTCTTCCTTGATGGTCTTAAACATTGGCATCACGACTCGAACTTCGAACTCACTCGAATCCAGAGCCTTTGGCAGCGCGTAAACGACATCTGCCAGGCCGCCTGTCTTGACAAACGGCAGTGATTCAAAAGAAACAAACAGTACTTTGGTCATTAGATACGGTCTCCTCGCTTGATGTAGATCGGTTCTTCTTTGGTACCCTTGAGATCCTTGATGTGGGTGACGATGGACAGTCTGTCAACGACACCGTTTTCCAGGGTGACATTCTTGTCGATCAGGGTATCCGGAAGGATGACGGAGTCTTTGACGACTGCACCCTCCTTGATGACGACATTACGTCCGATGACGGAATTGATGACCGTACCTTCGATCTGGCAGCCATTGGCTACGATCGAACCGGTTACTTTGGCACCCTTCTTGTATAAAGTCGGGCAGGAGTCATTGGTCATTGTGTAGATCGGCCAGTCGTCGTTGATGAGCTTCAGCATTTCTTTTTCGTTCTTGATCTCCATGTTGGCATCGTAGTAAGCCTTCAAAGTGGAGATGCAGGCAACATAGCCCTTATGCTGGTAAGCGCCGACCTTCATCGCTCTGACGACATCGGAGATGATATCGGAGAGAGAGTAGAGGCTGGAAGTCGAAGTTGCTTCGTCGACCAATTGCTTGAATGTTAAGGTCGACATGACATAAGTCTCTAAGGAGACATTGGCTTTCTTGCCCTTGCCGCGGTTCTTGTGGATCTCGGTGACTCTCTTGTTGTCATCGAGTGTCAGAATATCGCCCATCAGATAACGCCAGTCGGCATTGCTGGTGTTGTGGTATAAGACAGTGATGTCGTTCTTGGACTTGATGTGGTAATCGAGCATCTCGTTGAAATCCTGTTTGAAGATGAAATGAGACGGAGCGATGACCACATATGCCGGATTTTCGACATCGATGAATTCCATATAGGTCTTAAAGGCCTGCGTATCGACGTTGAACAGTTCGTTGTTCTGATAGTTGACATCGCCATGTAAGAGCTGAATCTTTCCTCTCTTGGAGTTGAGATTGTAGCTGGTATGGGCGATGTGTTCCACCGTGGAACGCGGTCTGTTCTTGATGAAGACCTTGATGCTTTCAATACCGGAGTTGGTGAAGTTTGAAAGCATGAAGTCGATGACTCTGTATCTTCCTAAGATGGATGTGGCAGAGATCGGACGGAAGTCCTCCAAGCCTCTGACATGGACATAAGAAGGTTCGAAATTCAGGATACCTAAAACTTTACTCATGATTTTCACCTGCCTTTGCGATTAGGGCTTTTGATACAAGCAAGATCTCATCGGAGTCCTTCTTGCCAAGCTTCATGCCATCCGGAATTCTCACATCATCTGCCACCAGACAGCGGGTCAGTTTGGCGCCCTTACCAACGACAGCGTTGTTCATGATGACGGAATCGGTGACTTTGGCACCTTCGGCAACTTCAGCACCGGAGAAGATGACGGAATGGGTCACTTCACCGTTGACAATCGCGCCCTGGGTGATGAAAGCTTCATCGATCTTGGCATTTTCACCGATGCACTGCGGCGTAGCCGAAGCATCGTCTGTATAGATCTTCCAATCCGGATCGAAGAGGTCCAGACCGGAATTGTCGGAAAGCAGATCCATATTGGCTTCCCAGAGGGAAGATACGGTACCGACATCCTTCCAGTAACCCTTGAAGCGGTAAGCCTGCAGCTTCAGGTTATTGTTCAGATAATTCGGAATCAGGTTCTTACCGAAGTCGTGAGCGGAATTCGGATCCTTGGCATCTTCCTTCAAGAACTTCTTGAGTGTCTTGTAAGAGAAGATGTAAACACCCATGGATGCCAGATTGGATTTTGGCTGTTTCGGTTTTTCTTCGAATTCGACGATACGGTCAGTGGAATCGGTATTCATGATACCGAAACGGCTGGCTTCCTTCATCGGAACTTCGATGACGGCGATGGTTGCTTCGGCACCGGTCTCCTGGTGGACTTTTAACATCTTGTCGTAATCCATCTTGTAGATGTGGTCACCGGAAAGCACCAGAACATAGTCAGCATCTTCCTGATCGAGGAAGTCCAGGTTCTGATAGATGGCGTCTGCGGTACCGGCATACAAGCCTAAACCGGTCTCATCCTTTTCACGCGGAGAAAGGACATAGACACCGCCGCCCTTGGAATCAAGGCCCCAGGTAGAACTTCTTGCAGAATAAGAGGACAAGAGAATGGACTCGTACTGAACAAGAACACCTACCGTCGAAATGTGCGAATTTGCACAGTTGGAAAGCGCAAAGTCGATGATGCGATACTTACCGCCAAAGTGGACAGCCGGCTTTGCGACCTTTTTGGTCAGGTCAAAAAGACGGGATCCCCTTCCTCCGGCAAGTATCATCGCTACCATATTATTCTTTTTCATGATTAATAATACCCCTCGTTATTAACACTTAACTACATTATACATCATTCATTCTCACATATCACGATGGAATACGGCGATACATCAACAAGGGTACCCCTGCTGTCGCGTATCCTTTCATCGGCAAAAATGATCCGCCTTTCAAAGCCGTCATCATACAGGATGTCCTCACTTCCCGGATTGATGAAAATCGTCAGATTATCGATACGGTAGATCAAAGCACCGTAGTAACTTTCAAAACCGATAAAAGCCTGTTCATCACAAAAGCAGTCATACTTTTGCCGAATCGCGATGAGTTCTTTCAGGTACCTCACGGTATCATCCATCAGTTCGCGGCGGTCCCAGTTGAAGCGGTTGATCAGGTCACCGGAATTATAGGAATTCTTGGTGCCGTTCTTGCTTCGAAGGAACTCTTCCCCGGAATGGATGAACGGGATGCCCTTGGCGATCATCACCAATCCCATCGCCAGTCTTGCCCGGCGGCGGTTGATGGCTTTTTCGTCTTCCGATTTATAGATCAGCATCCTGTCATAGAAAGTATAGTCATCGTGGCATTCCACGTAATTGATCGAATGTTCTTCACTCAGATAATTGGGATCGGCCCTCAAGCAGCGGCAGACGTCCTCATCGATCAGGGTGTTGCCGGAAACGTAGTGGATCATCGTATCTCGGAAATAGTCGTTGAACATGGCGACATGATCCATCTGATCGGCATTGTTGATGGAAGCCCTTCTCCACTCCGGCAAAACATCGCCCATGTTCCAGCCTTCGCCATAGACCATGAAGTCTTCTTTTTCTTGTCTCAAGGTCTCATAGATTTCATTGACCGTTTTGATATCGGAGATGCCCATCAGGTCCATGCGGATGCCGTCGATATCAAAGAGCTTCAGATAGCGTTCCACCATCTCAACGATGTAGGCTCTCACAAACGGATCTTCCGATTTGATCTCATTGCCGCAGAAAGTGCCTTCCGCCAGTTTGCCGTTTTCCTTATAGCGGTAGCAGCGCCCCTTTAACATCTTTCCCAGATCAAATTCCTTATAGCGGTAGACGTGATTGAAGACCACATCCAAAACCACCCTGATTCCCGCCTTGTGGCAGGCATTGACCGCCATGCGAAGTTCATTGACATAGGCATATGGATTTTCTTTGTCAAAAACATAGTCGTCCTTGACGTAGTTATAAGCCTGCGGATTATAGCCCCAGTTGTAATGACTCTTGTCGTAGTTGAAATCAAAGACCGGCATCAACTGCACATGGCTGATCCCCAGTTCCTTCAGATAGTCCAGACCGATTGACTTGCCGTTTTTCCCTTTTAAGCCGCTTTCGGTGAAAGCCAAAAACATCCCTTTGTACTTGCCGGGATAGGTCTCATCAAAAGAGAAGTCATGGACGGAACACTCATAGATCACCGGCGCTTTGACTTTAGCCGGCGTGAAAGTTTCACTAATAAACCGTCTG
>ONXX01000046.1 GCA_900321955.1 uncultured Bacillota bacterium
TTTGAACCAATTCATGATCCATCGGCCGATCATAGATGAAGTCCCCTTCATAGTAAGCCAGGGTGCCGTTGTTGGTGATGAAACCATCGGCCAGATCCCCAAAATGTTTCCTGGCATAGGAAACATTGCGGCCGGTACACAAAAAGACCTTGTGTCCGTTTTCCCTCAAAAGAGAAAGGCCCTTTCTGGCGCTGTCGGGGATCCAGGTACCGATTGCCAGTGTCTGGTCAATGTCAAAGAAGACGATGGCCATGGTTTATACGCAATGGTAGGCGATGCGCACATCTTCCATATAGGAGATGCGGTCTCCCTTATGGAAATTCCGGTTGGTGCCAATGTAGACAGCGGCAACCTTGTTGTTGCGCTCATCCTCTTCACTGTCCAGATCGTGCAAAGCAACGCTGCGCACATTCAGCAAGCCCAGTTCAAACAATTCCATCTCGATATCTTCGATGTCCTTGCCGACATAGTAGGAAGGAGGATTCGGTAAACGCAGTGTTCCAGGATGTCTTTCATCATCCTCTTCATCGCTGTATGGATGATAGTAGGTCAAAGTGATCGGCGTGCCTCTTTCATACCAGTCGGTATCCTTGAAATCCTTCTTGCCGTTAATCGTCGCATCAGTGATGTCATTATCGCCATAGAAGATATTCGGCTCGCTCTTTCTTTCCAGTTTCACTGAGAAGCCCAGATCTTCCATCTTCTTTTTCATCTCATCGACATTCTTGCCGACCAGTTCATCATGATTCACAGAAGCCATGAACTGCCTTGGGGAAATGCCGGCCTCCAAGCTGTCCATATATTCCTTGGCCCGGCTGAATTCCTCACTCTTTGCCCACTCATCGGCCTCTAAAGCACGCAAGGCGTTGTTTGGATGGGAGTTGTTTCTGAATAAGGCAAACTCCATCGAACGTCTGGAAGAGTCATCCTTGATGATGTCCCTGTATTCTCTCGCCTGATTCAAGAATTCCTTTGGATCGGCAAAGTCGGCAATGCGCTTGTCATAGCCGGCAAAACGCATGCACATCTCCACTAATTTATCGGCATTGCCGTCACACAATATGGCAGCACGGTCGGCAGAGAATTCCGAACAGCGCATCCAATAGGCAAAGGCCGAACGAAGAGGGATCGTCAGCAAGGCCGCCAGACCACCGCCCATCAACAACATCAGCGATCCGTTGAAGATCATCTGTCCCATCGTACGGTATAAGACATGATGGCAGGCAATATGGCCGCACTCATGTGCCAAGACTGTCGGGATCAGCTCTTCCGGCATCGTTTCCAGAAGACCGGAAGTCAAGACGATGCAAGGCTTGTCATCGCCTGAAGTGTAGGCATTGGGCATGACATTGAGCGTCAGATAAAGATCCGGCACCTCGATGTCGAGTTTCTTGCAGATGGGGATCAACATGTCATGATACTTTTTCAATTGCTTGTCTGTAATGCGGATGTTGGTCGACATGTTCTGCACATCCAGCATCTTTTCGTTGAAGGCCTTGATGAAGGCCTTTGTCACCTGCGCAAAACCAGGCAAAGATTCCAGGGCATCCAAAGCTGCCTTGTCCGATTCGTGTAAGAAGATATCTTTGTTGATACTCATTTCTCTATTCCCTTTCTATGATCTGATGATTTCATTCCATGAAGGATCTTCTAATTTCTATTTTACACTCTTGTCCTTGATTCATCATTCTTCCCAAGATCTCTTAAGAAAGTCCTTCTGATCTGCTAAGATAACAATGTGAAATACTACATTGATTTTGAAGCATCGGAAAACGAAAAGAAGATCATCTCGGTCGGCGTCTTAAGAGAAGATGGGGAAGAATTCTATTCGCTTGTCTATAGCGACGATCCGATCACGCCGCGCATTGAAGAAATCACCGGCATCAGCCAGGAAGAAGTCGATCAGGCCCCTTCTTCTAAAGAGGTCTTTGAAAAACTCTTTGACTGGTGCATGGAAAAAGAAGATCTGCCGGAATTTGTCAATTATGGGGATGGCGATCTCGATTTTGTCTACAACAACTTCTTATCCGCAACTACCTTGAAAGAAGCGGCGATGTTGAGCTTTCTGTATATGAATATGTATGACTGCTCGCAAGAACTGAAAGACTTCTTCTACGTCAATAAGACCATCTCTTTAGAAAAACTGGGCAAGTATTTCGATCATTCCATGGGCGAACAGAATCACAACGCCCTGGACGATGCCAAGCTTTTGAAGATGGTCTACGACAAGATGAAAAGCGGCGAGCGAAACTTCGATGCCTTCTTGGAATACGTCGATCCCCACCGTTATCCCGACCAGGTCAGAAAAGTCCTGCGCTTGAACGGAAATACGGTCCTGGAAGAATACGAGAATCTCAAAGAAGCCGTCAATTGGATTAAAAAACAGCCCAACGACAAGGGCCCGAAATATCTTCAGAACGCCGAAGAAAAAATCAAACACGCAGCCAAAAATGCCTCCAGATACTTTGGCTGCAACTGGCGCATCCTCTAATACAAAAGGCAGCTGTCAAATGACAGCTGCTTTCTATCTGTTTTCAATCTCTTTTCTGGTTTCAATCAGCGACTTCACGACAAAGTCGATGTCTTCCTTGGAATGGTTGGCACAGACCTGCGTACGGATACGGGCCTTGCCTTTCGGCACGACCGGATAGGAAAAGGCCACCACATAGATGCCTTTTTCCCGCATCTTTGCCGCATATTCACCCGCCAGCTTTTCCTCATACAACATGATCGGCACGATCGGATGGGTACCGTCAATGATGTCAAAACCGTTTTCCTTGAGCTTTTCACGATAATACTGTGTGATCTCCATCAGGTGCTTTCTCAAGCCATCACTCTCCGACAACATATCGAAGAGCTCGATGCTGGCTCCGGCAATCGCCGGTGCCAACGTGTTGGAGAAGAGATATGGACGGCTTCTTTGGCGAAGCAGGTCGATGATCTCTTTGCGTCCGGACGTATAACCGCCGGAAGCACCGCCCAGGGCCTTGCCTAAGGTGCCGGTGATGACATCGACTCTTCCCTGTACCCCGCAATACTCCACGGAACCGCCGCCGTTTTCACCGATGAAACCGGCCGCATGGGAATCATCCACCATGACTAAAGCACCGAATTCATCGGCCAGGTCACAGATTCCCTTGAGGTTGCAGATGATGCCGTCCATCGAGAAGACACCATCGGTGGCGATCATCTTGATGCGGGCACCGTTTTGATCGGCCTCTTCCAGTTTGGCGCGCAGATCGACCATATCGTTGTTTTTATAGCGGTAGCGTTTCGCCTTACACAGACGCACGCCGTCGATGATCGAGGCATGATTGAATTCATCGGAAATGATCGCATCCTGTTCACCTAAAAGCGTCTCAAACAAACCGCCGTTGGCATCAAAACAGGAAGAATAGAGAATGGTATCCTCGGTCTTTAAGAAGGCCGAGATCTTTCTTTCCAGGGTCTTGTGAATATCCTGCGTACCGCAGATGAAACGCACGGAAGCCAAGCCATAGCCCTTTTCATCATAGGTCTTCTTGGCTGCCTCGATCAGGCGCTTGTCATTGCCTAAACCGAGGTAGTTGTTGGCACACATGTTCAATAATTTTTCGCCGTTTTCCATGACGATGTAAGCGCCCTGCGGGGAAACATAAGGTGCTTCGGCCTTGAACAGACCGGCTTCCTTTATTTCCTCAACGGTATCGGCGTAATACTTTAATGCTTCTTTCTGGTTCATAACTGTTCCACCTTATCTATATTCGTCCAATCCAGGATGACCTTTCCCGAATTGCCTGACAGCATTGCATCAAAACCCTTCTGATAATCGGTTATATCGAAACGGTGGGTGATGATCTTGGAGATATCCAAGCCCGCTTCGATCATCGTCGTCATCTTATACCAGGTATCCCAGACCTTGCGTCCGTAAATGCCCTTCAGATTGAGACCCGAGAAGATGATCTTTTCCATGTCCACTTTCGTATTGTCCGGCAATAAGCCTAACAGAGCGATATTGCCGCCGTTTTTCATATTGTGGACCATCTGGTTCAAAGCCGAAGGCGCACCCGACATTTCCAGTCCGACATCAAAGCCTTCGCTCATGCCTAGTTCTGCCATCACATCTTCCAGTTTTTCATTTTTCAAATTGACCGTTCTGGTCGCACCCATGGTGGTCGCCATATTCAGACGATACTCGTTGAAATCAGTCACTACGACATGTCTGGCACCGGAAAACTTGACAATGGCCGCAGCCATACAGCCGATCGGACCCGCCCCGGTGATCAATACATCTTCACCCAGGACCGGATAGGTCAAGGCAGTGTGGGTGGCGTTGCCGTACGGATCAAAGATCGCATAGAGCTCTTCATCGATATTCGGTCTGGTCTTCCAGACATTGACGTAAGGGATGACCAGATATTCCGCAAAGGCACCGTTGCGGTTGACACCGACGCCCTTGGCATTCCGGCAGTTTTCCTTGTGTCCTTCCAGACAGTTGCGGCACTTGCCGCAGGTGATGTGTCCCTCGCCCGAAACGATATCGCCGACATTGAAGCCTCTGGCTCCCTGGCCGACTTCCACGACCTCGCCGACATATTCATGGCCAATGGTCAGTCCCGGCACGATGGTCTTCTGTGCCCACTTGTTCCACTGGTAGATATGCACATCGGTTCCGCAGATCGCCGTCTTCTTGATCTTGATCTTGACGTCGTTGTAGCCGACTTCCGGGATCGGAACCCGTTTTGCCCATATACCGACTTCCGGCTTTTCCTTCACCAGAGCCCACATTGTTTGATTATCCATAGTTTTATTTCCTCTTGTCTTCATTATAACCCACCTGAAAATTCATGAAGACACAAAATAGTCTGCTTATATTCACAAGCCAAAATAGCGTAATATGAAGATAGAAAGCGTGATGACATGAAAAAAATAATGTTCCTCTTATTGATCCTGTTTCTTTCCGCTGCCTGCGAAAAGAAGGAAACAAGTGAATTTGATGATTATGCCAAAACGATCTTTCGTACATCCTTTGTCCACCGAGTCGATGTGAAGGTCAGCGAGGAAGACTATGCCGATCTTTTGAAAAATCCGACCGACAAGACCCAATACACCGTCGATATCACAATTGACGACGATCTCTATAAAGAAGTATCCTTTTCCACCAAAGGCAATTCCAGCCTCTATTTTGTTGCCGATGATCCAAACAGTGACCGCTACAGCTACAAGATCAATTTCTCTAAAAACCGCAAGGACCAGACCTGTCATGGCCTTGATAAGCTGAATCTCAACAACATGTTTGAAGACGCCACCTATATGAAGGATTTCATGAGCTATGATATGTTCCGCTATGCCGGTGTTGATACGCCGCTGCTGGCGTATTGCTTCATTACAATCAATGGCGTTGATCACGGACTCTACGTCATGGTGGAAGACATCGACACAAGCTTTCTGATCCGTTACCACAAGAACGATGGTTTCCTGTACAAACCGCAAGCCGATCTTGACTTGAACATCGAAGACGTCGCCAAGATCGAAGCGGAAGGTCTCAATTTCGATGTGGAAACCAACGGCGCTGATTTCAAATATATCGACGATGATCCCAAGAGTTATTCCGACATCTTCGAAAACAACGTCACCAAAACCAATGAAGAGTCCGAAAAAAGAATCATAGAATCGATCAAATCCTTAAATGAAGGAAAAGATCTTGAAAAATATCTGGACACCGATGAGCTGATCCGCTACTTTGCCGTACAGAGCGCTCTGATGAACTACGACGGCTACATCGGACCGATGCTGCACAACTATTTCTTATACGAAAGAGGAGGCCGTCTGGCCCTCTTCCCCTGGGATTTCAACGCCTCTTTCATGACCTTCACTCACATCTGGCCGGAGGATATCGAAGAAGATCCGACCCCTTATGTCAACTTCGGCATCGATACACCGTTGTATCTGACGAAGGCAGAAGAGCGCCCGATGTGGAAGTGGATTGAAGAAAATGAAGACTATCGTCAGAAATACCATGAGGCGATGTCTGAGATCCTCGATACCTTTTTCACCTCCGGCCATTTTGAAAAGAAAGTTGACCAGCTGTATCAGATGCTTCGTCCTTACGTGGCAAAAGATCCTTCCGCCTTCTATACGGTCGAAGAGTTTGATCAGGCCTGCAAGGCCTTAAAGATGTTCGGCAGACTGCGATACGAAAGCATTCAAAAACAGCTGAACGGCAACTTATCCACCTACAACGACCTTCAGGATCCCAAAGAGTGGATCGATGCCTCTTCCCTGTGCCTGGGTGACATGCAGTGAAAAACAATCCATACAAACAAAAAAGAAGGATTTCTCCTTCTTATTCGTCATCATCAAATTCCATCTCAAGGGGAGCTTCATCTTCAAACTCCGCTTCTTCCTCTTCTTCCTCTTCCTCAAACTCATCCATATAGGTGCGGACCTTTGATTCCACGACCTCTTTGTCTTTGGCGGAAGAAGCGATTTCCTTATGAAGTTCTTCCAGGGTCTCTTCATCCATTTCCAGAAGGTTTTCTGCCTTGGCCAGAGGAATCGAAATCTCCTGGAAACGGGTGAATGTCACTCTTAATTCGCCCTTTTCCACACCTACGATCTGACCAACCAGTCCACTTGCTTTTGAGCGGATCGTTTTACCTTTAAGACTCATATACTATCTCGTCTCCTTGCTGCACGCTATTAATAATATGGAAAACCCTATAGGGAGTCAATCCCTTTTTGTGATAATTTCATAGATTGAAAAAGAGCCGCAGCTCTTAATCGTTTAAGATAAGTTTTTTGACTTCTCAAAAGCCAGACGGGGATAGTCATCCTCTTGTACATAGATCGTTCCGCAGTGGATGAAACCCAGCTTATTTAATAGATTCTGCATGACCTTATTGTCACCATGGGTATCAATGCGAAGGTGACCGCACTGCTCAAAAGCCCAGCTGATACAAAACGAACCGATCCCCTTGATCGAATGATCGGAAGCGATGCGATGGACCACCCCGTAAGCGGAGTCATCCAGCCACTTTCCATCTCTGATATCTCTGTAGGTTGGCTCAATATCTTCGCCATAGACATAGTAAAAGGTGCCGATGACTTTATCGTCATCATCCACACAGACATAGCTGTTTCCCTTTTCGATGTCGGAAAGGATCAATTCTTTTGGCGGCCACTTTGTCGGGCCCCATTGCAGGGGATTGCCGGTCAATGCCATGAAATCCCTGGCATCCGCATAGATCGCCATCATCCTATCCAGATCACGCAATTCAGATTTTCGTATTCTCATTTGATGATATAGGCATCGACGATTCTGCCGATATAACAGGTATGGAAATCCGACGGATCGCTTCCGTAGTGTTTATTTCTGACTTCCGGTGCAATGGCATCCAGATCCTGATCCTGTTTGTATATGACTTCGCATTCAATCGTCAAAGGATATTCCCTGATGCCCGGCGTATGATTGGTCGCAGGTTCTTCCAGTGTCACATAATCCGCTTTGTTGACATCTCTTCCCGACATCGTGCCGCAGACTTCAAAGATCTTCGGATACTTCGTTTCACCCATCGGCACGGAGATGGTGAATTCCATCGTCTTATCGATCTGTGCCTTGGTGTAGCGGCTTTGTCTGACATAGACGACAAAGGTATTGATTCCCCAGATGACGCCTAAATGGCCCCAGCCGATCACCATGGAATTGAACTTGTCACCGTTGGTATTCAACAAAACGCCCGGATGGATCGCTTTGTCGATCAGCTCAGCATAATCAAATACATTGATCTTTTCTTTCATAGCAGAATTCTCCTGTTTCCTCCATTGTAGTATGATTCTTTCTTTTGTGTTTCAATCTTCCTCTCTCCATAAGCTAAAATAAGGGAAAGAGGTAAACGACATGGAACTGTACAAATACTCGGATCGCATCTACTATTCCTCCTACGAAGAAGAACGGGACCGTCCGGCCATCGGCTATATCAGGGGCGATCGCTATTCGATTGCCATCGATGCCGGCCACAGCGACGATCATCTGAAAGAGTTCTATGATCTTTTAAAGGAAAATAATCTTCCGCTCCCTGCCTTAACCATCATCACCCACTGGCATTGGGATCACTCCTTTGCCATGCATAAGATTAGTGGCCTCTCGATTGCCAACAAGACGACAAACGATCATCTGCTCGACTTCATCCGTCAACGAAGTCCAGAGAACGATCAGAAATTCCTGGCCTTGGATCCCAGCATCGCCAAGGAATACGCCAATGACAAAGAAATTATCGTCATCCCGGCCGACATCGTCTTTGAAGATCATCTCCTATTGGATGCCGGTGGCATCAGCGTCGAAGCCTTTGAAGCTATCTCGCCTCACACCGATGATGCCACTTTGATACGTGTTCCACAGGAAAAAGTTCTCTTTTTCGGCGATGCCATCTCCGGTGTCTTTCCGACCTGGATCCCCGATCCCAAGCTCTTAAAGCAGATGATCGAGACGATTGAAAAGGAAGATGCCGATACCTTCATCGGCGGCCACTGGCCACCGTTCACCAAGAAGGCTTTATTGGATCAGCTTTATACAACCTTAAAAGAATATTCCTAGAAATGGCAGACATGCCATTTTTGTATTTAAAAAATGGCTTTCGCCATTTAACTGAAATTCTTCTTTTCTTCTTTCGGAATCTCGATTTCAATGTTTTGATCTTCCTTCCAGAAACGGAAGAC
>ONXX01000065.1 GCA_900321955.1 uncultured Bacillota bacterium
AGAACTGGGTGAATATCAGCAGAAACTCAAGGAAATGCACGCTGAATAAGCAATGCCAAGATGGTCCGTATGGATCATCTTTTTTTCTGTTCACATCATTTCACACGGTCTTGCAATTTTACTTTTAAAATAGGGTAGTTTAATATTAATAATGTTATGTAAAGGAGGTTTTCGATGTATAGGATTATTTACTATTTCATAACGTTGATTACCAGGCTTCATGCGAAAGTCTTATCCATAAATGACAATCACGGTCTCGATCTGACCGATAAACAGCTTCATTTTCTGATTATCGGTATCTTTGGTTTTGCTATGCTGCTGGTCATTCAGCCGGTCTTCAAATGGCTGATCAAGCATCATGCGGAACTGATGATTACGTTCTTGTATGTATTTACGATCGTGGTGGTCATCAGCTTTGCGATCGAGATCGGTCAGGCCTATTCCGGTACAGGCGATATGGACTTCTACGATATCGCATCAGGCATCCTGGGATTCTTTGTCTTCTTTGGCATTTACCTGATCGGTTATCTTGCCTTTAACGGGGTAAGAAACAGTATTTCCAAAAGCAATTAGTCAGCAAATTAAGCCGTTTCCGTTTTCCTTGAAGTTCAGGAATGGGGAACGGCTTTTCTTATGAAAACGATTCCTATATCGTTTATAATAAGAGTGTCTTGAAATAGTAGGAGGATAAATCATGAATATTTCACCATTACAGGTACAAAGACTGAAATACAGCCCTAAACTGCCGGGTATGCTCAGACATGGCATCAATGAGATCTCAGTCAAGGAAGGCGAAGCAACGCAATCTGTTGCCGATCAGGAAAAGATCGCTGCCTTATTCCCGAATACTTACGGCAAGAAAGAGATCACATTTGAAAAGGGCACAAATACTTCTGTGGCAAAGAAACAGGTCGTCGGTGTCATCCTTTCCGGCGGTCAGGCTCCGGGCGGTCACAACGTCGTTTGCGGCTTATATGATGCATTAAAGGCCACCAACAGCGAAAATGTACTGTATGGTTTTAAAGGCGGTCCAAGCGGACTTCTGGAAGATAATTATCTGGTCTTCGATGATGAATACATCAACCAGTTCAGAAACACCGGCGGTTTCGATATTATCGGCTCCGGCAGAACAAAACTGGAAACAGAAGAACAGTTTGCGGTAGCAGCTGAAGTATGCAAGAAGCACGGCATCACGGCGATCGTCATCATCGGCGGCGATGATTCCAACACCAACGCTGCCGTATTGGCAGAATACTTTGCCGCCCACAATACAGGCGTTCAGGTCATCGGCTGCCCGAAGACCATTGACGGCGACTTGAAGAATGAAGATATCGAATGTTCTTTCGGTTTTGATACAGCAACCAAGACTTATTCCGAACTCATCGGCAACATCGAAAGAGATGCCAACTCCGCCAAGAAGTATTGGCACTTTGTCAAGGTTATGGGCCGTTCCGCTTCCCACGTTGCATTGGAATGCGCTTTAGAGACCCAGCCGAATATCTGTCTGGTTTCCGAGGAAGTTGCCGAAAAGAAGATGTCCTTAGCACAGATCGCCGACTACATCGCCGATGCAGTCGCCAAGAGAGCGGAAAAGGGCATGAACTTCGGTGTCGCCATCATTCCGGAAGGTGTCGTCGAATTCGTCCCTGAATTCTCTGCCCTGATCAAAGAGATCAACGAAATGCTGGCAGGCGCCAAGGCCGAACAGTTCAATGCGCTTGCTTCCTGGAAGGAAAAATATGCCTTCATCGAAAACGGTTTAAGCAAGGAATCAATGGCTGTCTTTGCCAACCTGCCGGAAACCGTTCAGCAGCAGCTCTTCTTGGACAGAGATCCGCACGGAAACGTTCAGGTTTCTCTGATCGAATCTGAAAAGCTCTTCTCAGCTCTGGTTAAGAACAATCTGGAACAGAGAAGAAAGAACGGTACCTACAAGGGTAAGTTCTCTGCTTTACACCACTTCTTCGGCTATGAAGGAAGATGTGCGTTCCCATCCAACTTTGATGCGGACTACTGCTATTCTCTCGGCTACAATGCCTTCATGCTGATCCAGTATGGCTATAACGGCTATCTTTCCAAGATCTCCAATCTGTCAAAACCGGCAGAAGAATGGGTCGCAGGTGGTATGCCGATCACCAAGATGATGAACATGGAAAGAAGACACGGCGAAGACAAGCCGGTTATCCGTAAGGCTCTTGTCGAATTAGACGGCAAGCCATTCAAGTACTTTGAAGCACACAGAGATACCTGGGCAGTGGAAACCTGCTACACATATCCGGGTGCAATCCAGTACTACGGACCGGATGAGGTATGCAACCTCACCACCAGAACACTGGCTCTGGAAAAGGGTACGATGATCTAAAAAAACAAGCTCGGGATTCGATCCCGAGCTTTTCTTTCTATAGGATAATAACTTCTTTTTCTTTGCAGTATCTGAGGGTTTCCTCATCCCAGATGGAAGACTGAACCTCGCCGATGTGCGCCTTGTTCATCAGCAGCATGCACAATCTGCTCTCACCAATGCCACCGCCGATCGTATAGGGCAGCTGCTTATTGACGATCATCTGATGATACTTATACTGCAGCTTGTATTCTTCGTCTTTGATCTTCAATTGCCTCAATAAAGAGTTTTCATCGACACGGATGCCCATGCTGGAGATCTCGAAGGCACAATCCAGAAGTTCATTATAGTAGAGCAGGTCGCCATTCAGATCCCAGTCATCGTAGTCGGCTGCCCGATCATCATGCGGTTTTCCATCGCTGAGCTTGTGGCCGATCAAGATCCGGATACATATCCAGAACTTCCTGTGAATCAAAGATATAAAGCTTTTCCTGCAAAGTCGTTGTGATGGAAGGATATTTTGCCTTTAAGGCATCCAGGGTTTCCAGAATGCACTGATGGATCGCTCTCACCGTATCGTAGAGATAATCCGGATTGCGCTGGCTTTTGTTTATGACTTTTTCCCAGTCCCACTGGTCGACATAGATGGAATGCAGATTGTCGATCTTTTCATCCTTGCGGATGGCGTTCATATCGGTATATAAGCCGTTTCCTTCATAGAATTCATAGTCATGCAAAGCCATTCTTTTCCATTTGGCAAGAGAGTGGACGATGACGCATTCTTTATCGATAAAAGGGGCAGTGAAGCTTACAGCTTTCGCTTTGCCGTCCAGATCGTCATTCAAGCCGGTGCTTTTTAGGACAAATAAGGGGGCAGAGACACGCTTAAGATTCAGCGCCTTGGTCAGTTTTTCTTCAAATGTGCGTTTTATAAAGCTGATGGAGGCCTGTGTTTCGTACAGGTCGAGAGAGGATTTGTATCCTTCAGGTAATCTTATACTCATGCAATATATTCTAACACAAGATGACTGAAAATATTTTCATAATTTGTTGAAAAATGTATACATTTTTGGAAATATTTACAGATTTTCGGTTGACATAGCGGGAAACGCTGATTTACACTAGTACCATACAAGAAGCGAAAGGAGGAACTTTGATGAAAAACATGTGGAATGTATTTGACGAAGTCTACTCCTTTGTTGACGATATTATCGTCCTTATCGGTGTGTTAGTACTACGCGGCTTGCGCGGCATTATTATTATGCATTCGTGCTGACAGATCGATAATGGAAAGCTGAATTTGTGTATCAGGATGGGCTTGATATTATCGATGAGCTCATCCTTTTTTGTTAGAAACAGCTAACAGGCTGTGTCTATAAATTCTAACTTTGAAAGGGGAATGAAAATGAAAAAATTATTTGTGGTATTGCTCAGCATCCTTTGCGTGCTGACAATGGCCGGATGTTCATCCAATGAACAGCCTGCTCCGGCAGACGGCGGTGAAGCTGCGCCGACAGACGAAGTTGCTACTGTCAAACTGGGCTGTTCCGGTCCTTTGAGCGGCGACGCTAAGGTTTATGGTGAGGCTGTCAGAAATGCAGCCCAGCTCGCTGTTGATGAAATCAATGCATCTGACTCCAAGATCAAATTTGAATTCAACATGGCTGATGATGAAGCCAGTGGTGAAAAAGCTGTTTCCGCATATTCTACACTCTATGACTGGGGTATGCAGGTTTCTCTGTTCACCGTTACTTCCGGTTCCGGTGCAGCCGTTGCAGCCAACTATGACGAAGACAAGATCTTTGCGATCACTCCATCCGGTTCTGCTACGGTATCGCTTCTGCTGACTATATGTCTCAGAAATTCGCTGACAAGAAGATCGCTGTCATCTATAAGTCAGACGATGTCTACTCTGCCGGTGTTTTCGAAAAGTTCACTGCAGAAGCTTCTGCCAAGAATCTGAACGTTGTCTATTCCGGTGCTTTCACCAATGATTCCGCTACCGATTTCTCTACCCAGCTGACCGCTGCAAAAGATGCCGGTGCTGATCTGGTCTATCTGCCGATTTACTATCAGCCGGCTTCCATCATTCTGAAACAGGCCAGTGATATGGCTTATGCACCGGTCTTCTTCGGTATCGACGGTATGGACGGCATCCTGACGCTGGAAGGCTTCGATACTTCTCTGGCTGAGGGTGTTTACCTTCTGACACCGTTTGCAGCAGATGCTGACGATGAAGCAACCAAGCACTTTGTTGAAGCCTACAAGGCAAAATTCAACGAAACTCCGAACCAGTTTGCTGCTGATGCTTATGACTGTGTTTACGCAATCCACCAGGCATTGGAAAACATCGGCTACAACTCCATGTACTCAACAAATGCTCTGTATGACGATATGATCAAACAGTTCACAACGATGACATTCAATGGTCTTACCGGTGAAAACATGACTTGGGCAGAAAACGGCGAAGTTTCCAAGGCTCCGAAGGCTGTCATCATCACCAATGGTGTTTACGTTTCAGCTGACTGATTAATCTGTTACTGACTACTTAAAGGTTGCCGATACCTTCGGCAACCTTTCCTGCTTATCTGGTAAAACATATGACTTTTTTGACTTATCTTATTTCAGGACTGGCATTAGGCAGCGTTTATGCAATCATTGCCTTAGGCTATACGATGGTATACGGCATCGCCAAGATGCTGAATTTTGCGCATGGCGATATCATCATGGCCGGCGGCTATGTTGCCTTTTTTGCGTTTACCCGTTTTGGACTTCCGGCGTGGGCGTGCGTCGTCTTATCGATCGTCGCCTGTACGCTTTTGGGCGTGATCATCGAACGTCTTGCCTATAAGCCTTTACGGCAGGCAAGTTCTTTATCCGTTCTGATCACGGCGATCGGCGTCAGCTACTTTTTGCAGAACGGTTCTCAATTGCTTTTCGGTTCAGATACCAAGATCTTCCCGCCGATGCTCACGCAGGGTTCCTTGAATCTGTTTGGCGGCAGTCTGACGATCTCCTATCTGACTCTGCTTACGATTTTCATCTGTCTGGCCATCATGGTCGTGCTGACTTTGTTCATCAACAAGACAAAGATCGGCAAGGCGATGCGTGCTTGTGCGGAAGACAAGGGCGCTGCCCAGCTGATGGGCATCAATGTCGACACGACGATCTCGATCACCTTTGCGATCGGTTCCGGTCTGGCTGCCATTGCAGCGGTCTTGCTGTGCTGCACCTATCCATCCTTGTCACCGACGCTTGGCTCAATGCCCGGCATCAAGGCCTTTACGGCTGCCGTCTTCGGTGGTATCGGTTCGATTCCCGGTGCCTTATTGGGCGGTCTTTTGCTGGGCATGATCGAAAATCTGACCAAAGCTTACATATCAACACAGCTATCAGATGCGATCGTATTTACCGTATTGATCGTCGTCTTATTGATTAAGCCGACCGGCTTGCTCGGAAAGAAAGAGAATGTGAAGGTGTAGCTATGAAAAACATGATGAATTTTCTTTTCGGCCGTAAAAACCGGTCAAGAACGATCAGTTTCCTTATTATTATCGCTGCCTATATCTTTATACAGGTATTGACCCATACAGTAAGGGTCAGCCGTCTGTTCACAAGCCTTTTGGTTCCGACCTGCTGCTACATCGTCTTAGCTTTATCGCTCAACCTGGTTGTCGGTTTCTCCGGTGAACTTTCTTTGGGCCACGCCGGCTTTATGGCCGTTGGCGCATTTACGGCGGTTTCGGTTTCCGGTCTGATGTCTTCGGTCATTGCCAACGACATCTTAAGACTGATCGTTTCCATCGTTGTCGGTTCGATCGTGGCGGCAATATTCGGTCTGATCATTTCAGTCCCGGTCCTGAAACTTTCCGGTGACTATCTGGCCATTGTCACATTGGCCTTTGGTCAGATCATCAAGTCTTTGATCAACAATGTCTTCTTAGGCTTTGACAAGAATGGTTTGCATTTCTCTTTTGTGACCAATGAGTTAAATATGGATGGCGGCAAGATGCTGCTGTCAGGCCCGATGGGCGCAACGGATACAGCGAAGATCTCCAATTTCTCTGCCGGCATCATTCTGATCCTGATTACTTTGTTTGTCATTTATTCTCTGATCAACAGCCGTTACGGCAGAGCGATCATGGCAAGCAGGGACGACCGCATTGCGGCTTCTTCGATCGGCATCAAAGTATCGTCAATCAAGACGCTGGCTTTTGTCACATCGGCTTTCCTGGCAGGCATGGCAGGGGCACTGTATGCCTTGAATTATTCCACGCTGCAGCCTGCAAAGTTCGATTTCAACACATCGATCCTGGCACTGGTCTATGTCGTCTTCGGCGGACTTGGCAATATCAACGGTACGATCATTTCAACGACAGTGTTGTATATATTACCGGAACTGTTGAGATCTTTACAGGATTACCGCATGCTGATCTATGCTGTCGTATTGATTGTCGTCATGCAGCTGACCAATTCGGCAAAAGTCAGAGCAGCATTGAATAAAGTATCGGATTCGATCTTTAAGAAAGGAGCATCAAAATGAGAGAACCTGTTCTTGAAGTAAAAAATCTGGGTATCGATTTCGGCGGTTTAACAGCTGTCAATAATCTGAATCTTGAAGTATTTGATAATGAGATCATCGGTCTGATCGGCCCTAACGGCGCCGGGAAGACGACGGTCTTCAATATGCTGACCAAGGTCTATGATCCTTCCAGAGGAACGATCTTGCTCAGCGGCAAGGACATTTCCAAGATGTCCACGGAAGAAGTCAATAAAGCCGGCATTGCCAGAACGTTCCAGAACATCCGTCTTTTCAATAAACTCAGTGTCATTGACAACGTTAAGACCGGCATGTTCAATCTGCATGAGTATTCGATTGCCGATACGATCTTCCACACAAAGAAGAAAAGAGAAAACGAGAAACAGATCGAAGAAAAGGCGGAAGAGCTTTTAAAGATCTTCCATCTCTATGATTCCAAAGATATCGAAGCCTCTTCGCTTCCATATGGTGCGCAAAGAAGACTGGAGATCGCCAGAGCTTTGGCCAGTGATCCTAAGCTCTTGCTTCTGGATGAGCCGGCAGCCGGCATGAATCCGCAGGAAACGGAAGATCTGATGAATACGATCCGTTTTGTCCGCGATCGTTTCAAGATCTCCATTCTGTTAATTGAACACGATATGTCGCTGGTCATGAATATCTGTGAGAGGATCTACGTCCTGAATTATGGAATGTTGTTAGCGAAAGGAAGTCCTGATGAGATCAAGAAGAATGAAAAAGTCATCAAGGCTTATCTGGGTGAATAAAGATGCTGAAGGTTAAAGATCTGGTTGTCCGTTATGGGATGATCGAAGCCATTAAAGGGATAAGCTTTGAAGTAAACGATTCTGAGATCGTCACTTTGATCGGTGCCAACGGTGCCGGCAAAACGACGACGATGCATACGATCCAGCATTGAACTGGATGGGAAAGACATCAGTAAGATCCCGGCCCACAAGATCGTGGAACTGGGGATCTCCCAATGTCCGGAACGAAGAAGGGTATTCGCCTTGCAGTCTGTTGAAGATAATCTTCTTTTAGGTGCGTATACCAGAAAAGACAAGGAGGAGATCAAGTCGGATCTTGCCAACGTCTATTCCTTATTCCCGCGTCTGGAAGAAAGAAAGAAACAGTTGGCCGGAACATTGTCCGGCGGCGAGCAGCAGATGCTGGCAATGGGCCGGGCTCTCATGGCCAAGCCGAAGATCATGCTGCTGGATGAACCGAGTATGGGTTTGTCGCCCTTACTGGTCAAAGAAATATTCGATATAATAAGAAATATAAACAGTCAGGGTGTGACAATCCTTCTGGTCGAGCAGAATGCTAAGATGGCGCTGGGCATCGCCGATCGGGCCTATGTCATTGAAACAGGCAAGATCGTGATGAGCGGAACCGGGGAAGAACTGCTTGCCAGCGAGGATATCAAGAAAGCCTACCTGGGAGGATAAGCATGTACGTAAAAGATAATATGGTGTCCGGTCCGATTACCATCGGTCCTGACCAGTCGGTTTCTGAAGCGATCGACCTTATGTCGGAAAACGGGTTGCACCGTCTTCCGGTCGTTGACAAAAACGGCAAGCTGGCGGGTCTGATCACGGAAGGCGTGATCACTTCCAATACGCCCAACAATTCGACTTCGCTTTCTGTCTTTGAACTCAACTACCTGCTCAACAAATTGACGATCAAGGATATCATGATCAAAGATGTCATCACCATCGGCAAGGATGCCTTGCTGGAAGAGGCAGCGACGATCTTAAGGAAAAACGATATCGGCTGTCTGCCGGTTGTCGATGAAGACAATACGCTCATCGGCATCATTACCCACAATGACATCTTCACCGCCTTCATCGATCTGTTAGGCTACAATCATGTCGGCACAAGATACGTCATTTCGGTGGAGGAAGACCGTACCGGAATCTTGGAGGATATCTGTCGGGTCTTCAAGGAACAGGATGTTTCCATCGCCAATATGGCTGTCTACAACAGCAGCCGCGGCATCGAAATCGTCGTCATCGTCCATGGTTTTGACGATATCACGGACAAGCTGGAAAAGGCCGGCTACAAAGTCACAAGCGTCATGAAACTCAACGAAAAGTAAGATCGCAGGATCTTGCTTTTTAAATTGTTCATTAACGTTGTTTTATGTATAATAACGGGGTATGAAAAAGCTTATATTCTGTGATGTCGACGGAACGATCCTGGATGGTTCCCGAGGCATGAATCATATCTCCGAAAAAACAGCTTATGCGATCAGGGAACTCAGCAGGGACCATTATGTGCTGATCGCTTCCGGCAGATGCCGCGGATTAATGGATGAAGAGATTACTTCCTTAAATCCGAGCGGCTATGTCTTATGCAACGGTGCCTATGCGGAAGTTCATGGCAAGCCGATCTTTGCCCGGTACTTTTCCGATCAGACGATCCGAAAAATCAAAGAGGTCACGGTTGCACATAAGGGCTTCTATATTCTGGAAGCGCTGGATGACATGTATGTGGATTCATTGAGCTCGAAGACGTTTCTTGAATTCATGCATCGCTGGGGCTCGTCCATGTCCGGCTTCAAGGAAGAAAAGGATTCACATGACAAGTATCTGATCTCGATGATCGGTTTTCCTGAGAGGGACATTCTCAATGCAGCCAAGAAAGAACTGGAACCTTACGTCGATCTGGCGGATCACAAGATGTATCCCTCTTGCGATGTCAATGTCAAAGGCATCAATAAATCCAGCGGGGTAAAAAAGGTCATTGAATATCTCGGCATCCCCTTGGAAGATACCTATTGTTTCGGCGACGGTGTCAACGATCTCGAGATGCTTCAATCCGTCGGTCATCCGGTCATTGTGGCCAATTGCATGCCTGCTTTAAAGGGCAGGGGATTTGAAGAAACCGACGATGTTCTCGAGGATGGCTTTTATAATTATTTGCTGGCTAATAAGTTGATTAAAGCGATCTGATTGAGTTAAAATGATAGGGAATTAAAGGAGAAATACTATGGGATTTGGTGATAGATTAAAAGAATTTATTGCGCCTGAAGAAGACGAAGAAGAACAGCTTGAACTGACAAAAGAGGAAGCGGAAGCAGTTTCTCCTTACGAGAAGAATCTCTCAAGTTCTTCCGCAATCACCGCAAATACCAACATCGTATTATTCGAACCAAGAAACTTTGATGAAGCCGAGGAGATCGGTCATCACATCAAGTCAAAGAGAGCCTGCTGTGTGAACCTGCACAGAATGCCTTCGGAATACCGCCAGAGGATCATCGACTTCCTTTCCGGTGTCGTCTATGGCGTTGACGGTTCAATTAAAAAAGTCGGTGAGAACGTCATTTTATGTTCACCGAAAAACCTTCAGGTCGGTGGTGACATCAATCTGAATTCAGACGAAGATTAAGCTAAGATTAAGACATGTCCGCATAATGTGGCAGCATAGAGAGTTGACGGCTGGTGAAAGTCAATGTGTGCTTATGCGGGAATCACTTATGAGCTCCGGCAACAAAATTGCCGGCGTCGCTCGCGTTAAGAGCTAGAGGAATAAATTAAGGTGGTACCTCGCTGATACAGCGACCTTTGGTAGCACCTTTTTCTTTGGAGGAGAGATATGGAATACAAAGACACATTACACATGCCTAAGACGGATTTTGAGATGAGAGGAAATCTTCCCAAGAAGGAACCGGATATCCTGAAGAAGTGGGAAGAGGACGATCATTATCATAAGATCTTAGACAAAAACAAAGACAAGACGCCTTTTGTCCTGCATGACGGTCCGCCATACGCAAACGGCAATCTTCACGCCGGTACGGCGATGAACCGTATCATCAAGGATATCATTGTTCGTTCAAAGGCGATGGAAGGCTATTACACGCCGTTTTTCCCAGGTTGGGATACCCACGGTCTGCCGATTGAAAACGCTGTTCAGAAGCTCGGTGTGAACCGCAAGGAAGTTTCTGCCAGAGAATTCAGGGAAAAGTGTGAAGAATATGCCCATAAGCAGATTGCACAGCAGATGGAAACAGAAAAGCGTCTGGGACAGGTGGCTGACTATGAACATCCATATATCACTCTGAACAAAGGCTTTGAAGGAAGACAGATCAGGGCTTTCGCCAAGATGGCACTTGATGGCATGATCTTCCAGGGCTTAAAGCCGATCTACTGGTCGCCATACCAGGAGACAGCGATCGCCGATTCCGAGATCGTCTACTTTGACCGCAAGGACCCGACGATTTTTGTCAGCTTTGATGTCAAGGACGGTAAAGGTGTATTGGAAGGGGATGAACAGTTCATCATCTGGACCACGACGCCTTGGACCTTGCCGGCCAACGTTGCCATCACCTTGCATCCGGATCTGACCTATGCCGTTGTCGCGACCGAAAAAGGCAAGATGATCATGCTGGAAAACCTGGTCGAAAGCCTGATGGCAAAATTCGAACTGGGTGAACATCAGATCGTCAAGACCTTCAAGGGAAGAGAATTGGAAGGCATTGTCTGCAAACATGTCCTGTATCCGGAAACAAGAGAATCCGTTATCTGCTTAGCTGATTACGTTACCGATGAAGATGGTACCGGTTGTGTCCACACTGCCGGCGGTCATGGTCTGGACGACTTCTATACGACACAGCGCTATGGCTTGCCGACGGTCTGCCCGGTCGATGAAAAGGGCTGCATGACCAAGGAAGCCGGCGATTGGCTGGAAGGACAGTTTGTCTTTGACGCCAATAAGACGATCACGACCCGTTTGGACGAGCAGGGACACCTTCTGAAACTGGAATGGGTGACCCACTCTTATCCGCATGACGACCGTTTGAAAAAACCGGTCATCTTCAGAGCGACGACCCAGTGGTTTGCCTCGATTGAGAAGATCAAGCCGCAGCTTCTGGAAGCGATCAAAAACGTCAAATGGATCAACTCCTTTGGCGAACTGCGTCTGACCAACATGGTCAAGGACAGAAAAGACTGGTGTATCTCCCGTCAAAGACTCTGGGGCGTGCCGATTCCGATCATCTACAACGAAGACAAGACTCCGATCATTGATGCCGAGGTCTTTGAACATATCGCAAAACTCTTTGATGAGCACGGATCCAATATCTGGTTTGAATCAGAGGCCAAGGATCTTTTACCGGCAGGCTATACCAATCCGGCTTCGCCAAACGGCAATTTCACCAAAGAAACCGACATCATGGACGTCTGGTTTGATTCCGGTTCTTCCTGGAGCGAACTGATCGACAGAGGATACTCTTATCCATGTGATCTTTACTTTGAAGGTTCCGACCAGTACAGAGGCTGGTTCAACTCTTCTTTGATCGTATCGGTTGCCAATAACGGCACGGCGCCTTACAAGTCTGTCCTTTCTCATGGCTATGTCTGTGACTCCAAGGGTGAGGCAATGCACAAGTCCGTCGGCAATGTCGTCAATCCGCTCGATATCATCAAACAATACGGTGCCGATATCTTAAGGCTCTGGGCAGCTTCCGAAGATTTCAAGGCTGATATGAGAATCGGTGATTCCAACCTGAAACAGGTTTCCGATCAGTACCGCAAGATCAGAAACACCTTCCGTTTCATGCTGGGCAACATCAATCCTGAAGATTTCACAGCAGACAGGAAAGTGCCTTACCAGGAACTTGAAGCTGTTGATAAGTACGTGATGATCGCTTTGAACGACATGGCGGAAAAGGTTGAAAGTGCCTATGACCACTATGAATTCGTTCAGGCAACTTCCCTGATGACCAACTTCATGACCAATGAGCTTTCTTCCTACTACTGCGACTTCGCAAAGGATATCTTATATTGCGATAAGCTGGATTCACCAAGAAGAAGAAAGGTCCAGACCGTTCTTTATACGGCAGTTGACTATCTGGTCAAACTCTGGTCACCGGTTCTGGTCTACACCTGTGATGAAGTCTGGAAGCATTTCGCCAGCAAGGAAGCCGACAGCGTCCATTACGCGCACTTCCCGAGCGTTGAAAAGTTCGCTGATGAAGATGTCATCCGCAGCAATTTCGCAAGACTGCATGCCATCAGAAGCGATATCTTCAAGGCCAGAGAAGAAGCGATCAATGCCAAGGTTATCGAAAAGCCGATGCAGGCTCATGTATTGTTACATGTAAGTGAAGAAGACAAGAAGCTTCTGGAAGATGCTTTTGGAAACAAGATCAATCAGTGGCTGATCGTCGCCAAGGTCTCCTTTGTGGAAGAAGAACTCGAGAAGTTCGACAACATTGAAGTGAAGATCGAGATGGCCAAGGGCCATGTCTGCCCGCGCTGCTGGAACATCGTTGAAGAAGAAAACGAAGACGGTCTGTGCGACAGATGCGCTGATGCATTGAAATAAGATGAAATGAGAGGATCCGAAAGGATCCTTTCGTTTGTCAAAAAAGGGTATAATAGGGCCATGGTAAAAGTCACATTAAAAAGAAATGAAGGAAGAACGATCTCTGCCGGCGGTCTGTGGATCTTTGACAACGAGATCGAAAAGATCGAAGGGGAATATCAAAACGGCGATATCGTGGAAGTCGTTTCCTATAAAGACGACCACATCGGCAAGGGCTACATCAATGATCATTCCAAGATCATGATCCGCATTCTGACCCGCCGCAAAGACGAAGAGATCGATGAGTCATTCTTCTATCAGCGCTTCAAGGATGCCTGGGAATACCGCAAGGCGGTCGTTGAGACCAATTGCTGCCGCATCGTCTTTTCCGATTCCGATCGTCTGCCCGGGCTGATCGTCGATAAATTCAATGAATATCTGGTGTTTGAGATCGATACCCTGGGCATGGATGTCAGAAAAGATATGCTGGTAAAGCAGATGCTGAAGGTGATGGAAGATGATGGTGTCACCATTCATGGCGTCTATGAGAGAAGCGATGCCAGGGTGAGAACCTTGGAAGGCTTGGAGAGAGTCAAGGGCTTTTTAAGTGAGCCATTTGATACACTGATCCGGATTGATGAAAACGGCGTCATGATGAACGTCAATATCGCCGAAGGACAAAAGACCGGTTACTTCCTCGATCAGAAATACAACCATCTGGCAATACGCAAGCTTTGTAAAGACAAGAAAGTTTTGGACTGCTGCACCCATACGGGCGGTTTTGCCTTGAGTGCTGCCAAAGTTGCTGAAAAGGTCATCGGCATCGATGCTTCCCAGCTGGCGATCGATCAGGCCAAGGAAAACAGCGATCTGAACGGTTTCACCAATACCGAATTTGTCGTCGCGGATGTTTTTGATTATCTGATTGAGATGGAAGAGAAGAAGGAACACTTCGATGTCATCGTTCTGGATCCGCCGGCTTTTACCAAATCCAAGAATTCGGTAAAGAATGCTTCCAAGGGCTATAAGGAAATCAATTACCGGGCGATGAAGCTTTTAAATCCGGGCGGCTTCCTGGTGACCTGTTCCTGCAGCGAGTATATGCCAAGAGACCTCTTTATGAAGATCATCCTGTCGGCAGCCAATGATTCCCATAAGCGTTTACGTCTGGTGGAAAGCCGTTCGCAGGCTCCCGATCATCCGATTGTCCTGGGGAACAATGTGTCGGACTATCTCAAATGTGTGATCGTTCAGGTCAATAAACGTTAAAAGAAAAAAGGGTAATGTAAACTTCCACGTGGGTATTTAGCCACCCCAGGTTAAACTTAAGCGGGGTGAGACTGTAAACTTCCGTGTGGGTGACATGCCAAAAAGCTAAAAAACAGATGAAAGAAGATCCTATAGGTATTACTGCCTTACAGGACCTTCTTTTCTTTATGGATTATAGTCTTGTGTTTTCTTCTTCCAGCTCTTCTATCTGAATGTTTATGATCGACATCACTTCCATCAGATCCAGATAATCATTGACGAGGTTTCCGGATGGCTGGTAGTGATGTAATTGCGAGAAGATCGCATAGTATAGTCTTCTGGCTTTCCTGTATCTTGGCATCAGAAAGTCATAGACTTCCTTCCATGCAGGAAACTGCCATCCGGCAGATACCATTCGTAGTAATACAGATCTTTAATTTGTTTTCTCATTTTGTTTTTCTTTATCCTTTCGTTATAGCTTTTGCCCGATAACGCATGAATAAATAAACTGAGTCTTCTTTACTTCTCATCCTTTTTGAAGGAAGAAGCCGCAAAGCGGTTGAGACAATAGATAATGCGGTTGCGGAAACGCTTGAAATTACTATAGCCGTTGGCGATTCTTAAGATCTTCTTGATTAAAGAGTTCCGTCCTTCGATCGGACCATTGGAGACTCTTTTTCCCTTGAACTTGTGAAAGGAATTGACGATCTCACCGTTCCAATCTTTGAGTGTATCTGCCGCCTTCATGAACGCATCGATCAAAGAGATCCTATAATCGTTGATGATCTCGTTAAGATCGTTGAGACATTCAATGTTGTCGGTGTATTCTCTGTTATTGAAGCGAATATACTCGTGGTACAGCTCATAGGCCTTATTTAATTCCGGATCGATCGCCTTCATCTTTTCCAGGAGTTCAAACTCCGACATCTCAATGCGAAAATGCCGGTTGTATTTCATCTTGGAGGACAGCTCTTCTTTATATAGGAGCTCATCCCTGTATTTGAGAAGGTAGTATTCATCGCTTCTGGTGTCGGCTTCATAGCGGCGCATTATCTTTTTCCTTACTTCATCCAAAGCTGTCCCGATGCGCTTGACGACATGGAAGGAATCGGCGACAAGGAAGGCGTTTGGAAAGTAGGTGTTAAAGACATCCCGGTAATTATCGTTCATGTCGATACAGATATATAAGACTCTTTCTCTTTCTTTCCTGTCGATCTTTCTCAAATAGGAGGAGATCGTCGATTTATCCCTGTCTTTTAATACATCGATGATAGCTCTGTTGAAGAAGTTGATGATCACTAAGACATATTTCTTCTTTCGCTTTCTGGAGAAGTAGATCTCATCAAAGCACATCACGCTGGTAAAGGAATTTCTTTCCATATGACAATATCGGTCAAAGATCTTCATGACCCTGGTCACTGAAATATTTGCCATCTGGGCAACTTGCCTGAACGAGACATTGTAGCGCTTTAAAAGAGTCAGGATATTCTCGATACTCTTGTCGGAGATCTTCTGCCTTTCTTTGCCGAACGGATTGACATCCATATGGGTCTTATTACATTTTGGACAGATAAATCTTCTGTGATGATAAATGATGATACAGGGATCAGACGGATAGATGAAGTGCTTGATTTCCTTTACGACATATTCCTTGACGTTTGTATGATAGGTCCCGCAGTTGGTGCAGCGTATCCCTCTGTTTAAAGAAGAGACATCATAATAAATCATCTTCCCCTTTTTAAACGTCGAGTGAATGATGAGATCATCTTCACTTATGTTGGAAAATAACATAAAATCAAATTGGTTAACCTCCTTTCTATCATTTGGTTATCGGACAATAACTATGATATGAAAGGATCTTTTTATTTCCGTTACATTTACCCACACATAAGTTTAACCTGGGGTATCAAATCCGCATAAGTTTAACCTGTATATTAAAAAGACCCACAGGCAAGTTTAACCTGTAGGGTCAAATCCACGGAAGTTTACAACACCCTTTTTTTAGATGTTGCAGAATACATCTTTTTGTAACAGCAAAAACGACAATCCTATGAGAAAATAAAATTACCAAGAGTATCCACAAAAGACAATCACAGCGTTCTTTTATCTTTTCCGTATTTGTTTTCATGTGTCCTTTGACACCGGGAGAAAAAGATGAAAAAATTCCTGCTTAAATTTCT
>ONXX01000197.1 GCA_900321955.1 uncultured Bacillota bacterium
TAAAGCGCTCGATCAGTTTTTCCGCATACATTCCGCTGCCATGAATATCCGAGGCGATCATCAGTTTCATACACGATACCTTCCTTCAGAAACATTCTATCAAAAAAGAAAGCCGCTCGCTTTCTTCTTTCGTATGCCTTTGCCCGCAGTCTTTGCAGGGTCGTCTTACTCTTATCTTTAATTAAGAACAAGAGCTGGATCATCGCGCCATTGGCTAAAGTCACCAGAACGCCCTTAATTGCCGGACCTAAACCATAGACCGAGATCGTCAATACGGAAACCAAAGCTCCTAATAAGCCGATCATCATGCCGCTCGAGGCATGAAGCTTTCTCGCCAGAACTTCCGCGATCGTATCCAGACCCCCGGAGGTCGTATCCAACGCCAACATGATGCACTGGCCATTGGTCAGTAACAGTAAAAATAAAAGACAATTCAAAAAAGGGGAAGAAGTCAAGAGAGGCTCATACTCCGGTATCAGGGCCATCGCCAGAGGTAAAAGAAGGGAAATATAAACACAGCGCAAGCCAAACTTCTTCCCCAGAAAACATGTACCGATCAAAAGACAGGAAAGATTCATCAAAAGTGTCAACAAGGATGTATCGATACCAAAGACCTCATTGAACAGTAAAGCCAGACCGGAAACCGAACCGGTCACGATCTGACAGGGGATCAGATACTCCTTCACAGCCAGGGCAATCAAAAGCGTCCCGATGCCTAAGAGGATGTAATCTCTGATCACTGTGCTCTTTCTGCCACTATAATTCATAGTTCTATTGAACCACCGGAATACTTGCCTGTTAAGGGCCAATTTGCCATAATAAAATAAGAAAAACTTATACTATGAACATTAACCAGTTAAAATACTTCGTCACCCTGGCTGAAAAACGCAGCTTTACCGCCGCGGCCGAAGAACACTACATCACCCAAACCGCTATGACCCAGCAGATCAAAGCTCTGGAAGAGGAGCTTTCCTTAAAACTGGTCAACCGTTCCAGCCGTCCGGTCTCGCTGACGCCGGCCGGGATCAGCTTTTTGAATGATGCCAGACTCATCCTTCGAAGATTAAGCGATGCCAGAGAGCGGGCCTCCGAAGCCGCCAGCGGCATTTACGGGAGTCTTCGCATCGGCTACATCAAAGGCTATGAGCGCTCCTTCCTCTCCGATGAACTGCGGTCCTTCCACCGCTCTTTGCCGGGCGTCCTCTTGCTGTGCTACCGTGAGACCTCCGATCAGCTCGCTCTCAAGTTACAAAGCAACGAGTACGACATCATCTTCACCTGGGACTCCACCAACCTCAAAGCCAATCCGGATTTTGAAGCCCTGGAGATTGAAAAGGCAAGACTGACCGCCGTCTTATACGCTGCTCATCCGCTTAGCCAGAAAGAGGCCTTGGAAAGGATCGACCTAAAAGGTGAATCGATCATCTACATGTCCCCATCCGAACTCTCCGACAACTACGGCGATTCTCTGTTCATGGACCTCTACCATGCGGCCGGCTATCATCCCGACATCTTGTGCCGCTCCACCGACATCGAATCGATCTTGATCATGGTGGCCGCAGAAGAAGGAATCTCCATCATGCCCGACTACTGTGTCAAAAAGATCAACAACGCCCAAGGTTTGGTTTTCTTACCGATGAAAGGCAAGGAAGAAGTCGAAGAGATCCACGCCATATGGAAAAAGGACAACGACAACGTTGCCCTCAAACACTTCATTGAACAGTTACAGAATAATATGGATTCCAATAAATAAGGTGCCCTGGGGCACCTGCTTTCTTATTTAATAACTTTCTGGCCTCTTGTCACGGTCTGCGGATCGACGAAATCCAATTCCTTGTCATTGGCGTTGGTGATGATCAACATCGTGGACATGTCATAGGTCTTGGACAGTTTCTTGATGTCGACTTCGACGATCGGATCGCCGGCCTTGATGGCGTCACCCTGCTTCTTGCCTAAAAGCTTGAAGCCGTCGCCCTTGGCATTGACTGTATCGACGCCGCAGTGGACTAAAAG
Source organism: uncultured Bacillota bacterium (assembly GCA_900321955.1). The sequence continues at coordinate 2,014 of ONXX01000197.1, forward strand.
TTCAACACCGTTGTTCATGGCGATGCCATAGGCATGACCCGTCGGGAAAAGAACAGCCAGAGTACCGTTGGCTGGCGAACATAAGACGACTTTATCCTTGTCGAACTTGAACGCTGTGGACTTGCCCATCATCTGCTCGGCAAAGACCGGATCGGAAACCGTGGAAACATCAATCAGTTCGCCGTCAGCGATTGCCACGATGTCCTCATCGGCGACGTTTTCCAGAGCCGGTAAAACTACTTCTTCTTCTTTTTTGAATAATTTGTCAAATAAACCCATCTTATTTTTCCTTTCTCAACAAACAATCTTTGTCTTATTTACTACATTGTACATTTTTGTTTCCCTGTTCGTAAATAATTTTAAGAGCCATGGAAACCGCAGCCGCGGCCGCCGGCAGCCTTGACCTTGTATAAGGCCTCATCGGCATCCAAGAAGATGTCCTCACCCGGATCCTTGCGGTCCGAGAAAGCCAGGTCATGACGACCACGAATTCGTCACCGCCCAGACGGCAGATGATATCGACCGAACGGAAGGAGTGGCGAAGGACCTCGGCAACGCGAATCAATACCCTGTCGCCCACCGCATGGCCATAGGTGTCGTTGATCTGTTTGAAGTGGTCCACGTCGATGATCAACAGAGCCATATGATCGCGGTCGACATCCTGTATCAGCAGTTCGTAGGCACCGCGGTTGAGCAAGCCGGTCAAGGCATCATGAGAAGCCTCATGCGAGAGCTTTTCCTGAGTGTTCTGGTTCTGTTCCAGGATCTCGTTGTAGGTTCTGGCAACGAAACGCAGTTCTTCAACGCCCTTTGGCTCGATCTTCTTCTCTTCCCGCATCTTTTTGACCATCCTGAGAAGCGGCGTACGCACCTGTGTGGCGATCAAAGCGACAAAGGCACAGATGAAGGCGAAGAACAGTAAAGTCACAAAGCTCTGCAGGTTCACTAAAAAGGAAAGGCGATCCGTGGCTTCTTCCAAAGCCACGGAAGAGGTATCGATCAGCTCTTGCGTACACAGCGATACATTTTCCCGTATCCGTTCCTTGTAGTCCATATAGTGGTCATTGAAGACCAGGTCGCGGGCCCTTTCTTCCAGCTGTTGGCTGCTTAAGGTCTTTTCTTCTTCACTGAGTTCGATGGTTTTGATCTCTTTTGGAATCAGAGAGGAATCGTAGGTCTTGGAATGTAAAATCAGCGACATCGCCTTGTATTCGGTCTCCACCAGTTCATTGGAAAGATCCAGGGCATTGTTCAGCGACAACAAGGCGCTGCTGTTATTTCCTTCCAGAAGACGTTCCAGATCGATCAGAGCGTTGTCCCTTCTTCGGGTCACGTTAACTTCTTCAAAGAAGTCATTGAGATAGACCAAG
>ONXX01000060.1 GCA_900321955.1 uncultured Bacillota bacterium
CGTTGGTCCGCTGAATGCAGACAGGCTCAATTGCCGTATCCTTCAATGCCTTGAGGTAGGTCACCGCCAGCATGTCATTTGGATAGAGGCTGCCGCTTAATAAACCATAGGAATGGGGAAAGGAGTTTCCGTCATGCATGAGCTCCTTTAGTCTGGTGACATCGACTTCCAGCTTTGCATATTTCTTAAGCTCTTCAAGGTTGTTGGTCTCCGAGCCAAAGACCAGCGAAGTGATGCCTGCCTTTGCCAGCAGGGATACGGCACTTTGGCCAAAGACGTAGGCATTCTGGACTGTGCAGATGTAGGGAAGCTCGATGACTAAATCGACGCCATGATCTAAAGCCGCCTTTGTCTTTTCATATTTATTGATGATCGAGATATCACCGCGCTGATTAAAATTGCCTGACATGCAGGCAATCAGCAGATCCGCATCGGTGAGCCGCAATGCTTCGTTGATGTGATGGAGATGACCGTTATGAAACGGATTGTATTCAACGATTATTCCTGTCGTTTTCACATGATTATTATATAATATGGCTATGAAAATATATCTCAAAGATCTGGCCAATATTGCCGATGAAAAAGTATATCCGGTTAATATCGGTGTCTATGAAGTGGAAGACAATATCTTCCTTCGCCGCCTGGAGAATGTGAAAGGGGACATCACTTTCTACTACGATGCCAGCGATGAACTGCGCATCAATTATCGAGTGCAGGGTGATATGGTATGCCCTTGTGCGATCTCTCTGGAGGATGTCTATGTGCCTTTTGATTTGAGCGATGATGACAAGGTGGTAGGCAAACCGGACGAGGAAGGATTCCTGATGGATGAGAACAAGGATATCGAAAAAATGGTCCTGTATATTGTTTTGCCGGAAGTTCCGATAAAAGTTGTAAAAAAAGAAAAAATAGAGTATTCTAGAGGGGATGGTTGGGCTTTCGTATCCGAAAAGGACTATGAATCGTCGAAAAAAGACGAAATAGACCCCCGTTTACAGAAGCTTAAAGAGTATAGATTCGAGGAGGATGATTAACAATGGCTGTTCAACAGAGAAGAAATTCTAAGACACGCAAAGCAAAAAGAAGAACACATTATAAATTAATGGCACCAACCCTGGTGAAATGCCCTTCATGCGGTGAATACAAACTGGCTCATCGTGTCTGCCCGAACTGCGGCGCCAAGTAGTTTCTGAAGAAAGAAGAGAATTCTTCTTTTTTTATTCTCTAAATTCAATAAATGATCTTGATAAAAGTGCAGAGAAATTCTGCACTTTTTCTTTACTTTTACCCCCTAAAATGAAATAATAGTGGTAGAAAGTGGCTGATTGTGGGTAAAAGTGGGAGATGTTCATAGGTGAATACCAGCATAACCTGGATGCAAAAGGAAGAATTGTCATTCCCGGCAAGTTCAGAGATGAACTTCATACGTCTTTTATCCTGGCCAGAGGCCTTGATGGCTGTCTGACGATCTATTCCCTGAAACAGTGGGAAAAGCTCTTTGAAGAAGTCAACAAGCTGCCGACGACCAAGAAAGCAGCCCGTCAGTACATCAGAATGCTGACAAGTACCGCCAGCGAGTGCACGCTCGACAATCAGGGCAGAATTCAGATTCCGTCCTTCCTGGCAAAACCGGTCAACATCACAAAGGAATGTGTCGTCATCGGCGCGAACGACCATATCGAAATCTGGGATAAGGCGACCTGGGATAATTACTACCTGGATGCTTCAAACAACTTTGAAGATGTCGCCGAGAATTTGAGTGATCTGCTGAACAATGAATAAACACATATCCGTAATGCCTGAAAAGGCGATCGAACTGCTTGATGTGAAGGAAGACGGCATCTATGTCGACGGAACATTGGGCAGAGGCGGTCATTCAAAACTGATCTTAGAAAAACTGAAAAACGGCAAACTCTACTGTTTCGATCTGGATGAAGAGGCGATCGAAGAATCGAAAGCGTTCTTAAAAGATTATGAAAACGTAGAATTCATCCATGACAATTTCATGAACATGGACCAATATGTCGACCATGTCGACGGGATCTTGCTCGACCTGGGTGTTTCATCACCGCAGTTTGATGAAGCAGACCGGGGCTTTTCCTACCGATATGACGGACCGCTGGACATGCGCATGGACAGGGAAGACAGGCTCAGTGCCTATGACGTCGTCAATGAGTATTCGCCTCAAGAGCTGAAAAGAGTTCTCTGGCAGTATGGCGAAGAAAAAAATGCCGGCCGCATCGTAAACAGAATTGTTGAGAATCGGCCGATCAAAACGACCCTGGAACTGGTGGAAGTGATCAAAAGCGCGCTTCCGGCAAAGGTCCTTGCCAAAAAGGGGCACCCGGCAAAACAGACCTTCCAGGCAATACGAATCGAAGTCAATCATGAACTCGATTCTTTGAAGTCTTTCCTGGAAAGATTTGACGAAATACTGAATGTTGATGGCCGTCTGGTCATCATTACCTTCCACTCACTGGAAGACAAGCTCGTAAAGCACTGCTTCAAAGATCTGAGCAGCGTTTACGATGACAAGCGCATCGCCTTAAGGCCGGAAGAGGTCAAACAGGCGAGATACGAACTGCTCAATCACGGTGACAAAGCAACAGAACAGGAAGTTGAAAACAACCGCCGTGCCAAGAGCGCGATTATTAGAGGGATAAGGAAAAGATATGGCAAAGATAGTTAAGAGAAAAAGAAGAAGATTAAGTTTCCATGGTTTTGCGATCGTCCTTTTTTCTTTGTCACTGGTCGCATGGCTTGCCAGCAGCTTGCTTGTGAACACGATGAATGCAAAACTGACGATGAAGATCCAGACGATGAATGAGGAGCTGGCAGTTTTAAAGACGCAGAACCAGACTTTAAGTTTTGAGATCTCCAATCTGGAAAATAAGGACAGAGTTTTTGCCGCAGCGACGGCTGCCAACCTTGACCAGGTCAGCGACAATATCATCTCCGTATCGGGAGAATAGAAAATGAAACGAAGTAATAATAAACTTCGTTTTCTATATTTTTTAATGTTGACAGTAACCTTAGCGGTGATCGTCAACGTTTTTTTAGTGACGATTTTAAAAGTCCACATCCGTTCCAATACTTCATTGAACGATTATGTCCAATCCGTCTCCAACGTTGAAGAAAGGATCTTTGCTTCAAGAGGGAATATCTACGACAAGGAAGGGTCCATCGTTGCCCAGGATGTGAAGACGTACGATATCATCTGTTATCTGGATGAAGAAAGATTATCAAGTTCCGATGAAATAGCCTATGTCGATGATCCTTCTTTCACGGCCCAGGCTCTGGCTCCGATTCTGGGTATGGATGCTTCGGATATCTACAATATTCTGGTTTCCAACAAGGGACTCTATCAGATCGAATTAGGGACCAAGGGCAGAAACCTCAGCGAAGAACAGAAGAATCAGATCGAAGCGATCAAGGGATTGCACGGCATTGATTTCCGCAATTCCTATAAGCGCTATTATCCATACGGCGATACCTTTTCGCCGCAGTTAGTTGGCTTTGCCCAGTCGGACAACACCGGCAAGCTGATCGGTAAACTGGGCATCGAATCTTATCTGAATGATGAACTCTCCGGCACAGATGGTTACCATTCCTATCAGAGAGACAAGCACGGCTACATCCTGCCGGGCATGTATGAAGAGACCGTCAATGCCGTCAATGGCTACGATGTTTATCTGACTTTGGATGTCTCCATACAGGAGGCTTTAAACAGCGCCTTAAATACGACAATGGAAGCCAAGAATGCTTCGAGGGCATGGGCAGCTGTGGTGGAAATCAAGACCGGCAAGATCCTGGCCTGGGGCCAGACGCCTTCCTTTAATCCCAATGAACTGAAGGAAGATGATGTCCAGGTCAACTATGGTTCCCAACTTGCCTATGAACCGGGTTCTGTCATGAAATCGGTCATCTATTCGGCAGCCATGGACATGGGTGTCTATGACGGTGACAGGGGATTTGACTCTTCACCTTACTGCTATACCGCCTCGACCGGCCGCACCTACAGCGGCGATCAGCTTGGCTGTATCTATAACGTTTCCCGTCTTGACTGGGGAACGATTCCGCTTGATTACGGTCTGATCTATTCCAGTAACGTTGCGACAGCGACCTTATTGTCGGAATATGTCGGTGTCGATAACTATAAGGATTATCTGGAGAAATATCATCTTTACCAGACGGTCAATTCCGACGGCATCGATGAAGTTTCCGGTTACACCAACTATGGCTTATCGCCGGTCGATGATATCACGGCAACTTATGGCCAGGGTTCTTCAACGACGATGCTGCAGCTCTTGCAGACGTATACCGCCATTTTCGGCAACGGCGAGATGATCAAGCCTTATCTGATTGAAAAGATCGTCGACCCGAATACCAACACGGTCGTCTACCAGGGCAGCCGCAAGGTCGTCTCCAAACCGATCAAGGAATCCACTGCCAGACAGATGCAGGATCTTTTGCGCCGTGTCGTCGCTGAACCGGATGGCACTTGCCGTCACTATGCTGCCAAGACAGTGGAGGTCATGGGCAAGACCGGAACATCCGAGATCCCTTTGGACGGCGGTTATGCGGAAGATGAAAACATCATCTCCTGCATGCTGGGTTTCCCATACAACGATCCGCAATACATGGTGTATTTTGCCTATGTCTCACCGGAGACGGTCTACTACAATTACGATATCAAGCCTATCCCTGATCTGATCGACCGCATCGCCTTATTGGAAAATCTGATCATCGGCGACGAGGAAGAGAAGCAGAGCGAAAAATACATTGAAAAGCATGAGATGCCTAGTCTGATCTCTTTATCCTATAACGAAGCAAAAGAGAAGGCGGAAGAACTCGACCTGGAAGTCATCGGTGTCTTTGACGGCAATCACATCGTCGACCAGCTGCCAAAGGCAAGGGAAGATGTTTATACCTATCAGAAGGTGTTCCTGCTGACAGACGGCAAGAGTATGACCCTGCCGGATTTCACCGGCTGGACCAGAAAAGATGTCATCGACTTCTGGAATCTGTCGCACATTCCGATCAAGATGGATGGTTTCGGCGTCGCCTATGCGCAATCCCTGCCGGCCGGTACGATCATTGATCCAAACAAGGAAATCACCATTTCTTTCCGTGAAATCAATCACGTGGATGCCGTGGAAACGCCTTCCGAAACAGCAGCTGAAACTTCTGATGAAAGTCAGACAAATTAGTGTATAATAATCAGGTATGAAATCTGTACTTATTTATGCAGCCGGATTGATCCTTTCAATCGTTGCGATGTTTGTTGTTATGCCGCACTTCATCGCCTATCTGAAAAAGAAGAATATCAATCAGGTTACTTCGGAATATGCTTTGGAAGAATTCAAACAGAAAGAGAAGACACCGATCATGGGCGGTCTTCTTTTCGTTGTTTTGCCGATCATCGTGTTTGCCGTACTGGATTTTACAGGTCTGGCAGATAAAAGGACGCAGTTTGTTTTACTTTCTTACATTCTTTACTGTTCCGTTGGCTTTATCGATGATTCCTTAGTCATCCGTTCCCATTCCAATGAGGGCCTCTCACCAAAGACCAGACTCATCATGGAATTCGCCTATACGGCATTTCTGTTTTTTGTCTATCGTGACATCATTCCTTGCCAGGTGACACTGCCGTTTGTGCATCAGACGATCAATCTGCCTTGGCTGGTTTTTCTGCCGTTTATGATCCTTCTGTATATGGCAGAAGCCAATGCGGTCAACTTTACCGATGGCATGGATGGCCTTTGCGCAGGCGTTTCCTTTATCGCTTTGCTTCCGTTCGTGGTACTTTGTGCGCGCCTTGGTTTTGATCATATCGTCTTATTGCTGGTATGCATTTTAGGCGGTCTTATCGGGTATCTGCGCTTCAATTTCCATCCGGCCAAGATCTTTATGGGCGACAGCGGTTCGCTTGCTCTGGGTGCTTTATTTGCTTCCCTTGGCATATTGAGTGACTGCACCATTGCCTTGTTTTTTATCGGCGGCGTATTTGTCATCGAGATGTTCTGTGTCGTTGTCCAGCAGGTCTCTGTCAGACTCTTCCACAAGAGAGTCTTCTCTTATACGCCGATCCATTACGCGTTTGTCATCAAGGGTTATAAAGAAAAGACGATCGTCCTTGGCTTCTATCTTCTGCAGGCCGTCTTCTCGATCCTTGGCTTGCTGATTGGCCTGGCGACACTATGAAATACGTTTTTTACGAAAACGGCATTTCTTTAAAAGATACGATCTGTCAGATCAACGGCGTTGAACTCTCATCCTTGGATGTCTCGGATTTCAAGGTCGACGATCTGAAGATCCTCAATGATTTTAAGGATCATCTTTTATCTTTGAAGGATAAAAGATTTTTTATTGTCGGCGATTATGATTGTGACGGCATCTGTGCCACTGCCATCATGAAACGCCTTTTTGACGATCTGAAGATTGCATCCAATTATTACATTCCTTCCAGGGCCAAGGAAGGCTATGGCTTGAACATGCGCATCGTCGATACGGCTGCCGACCATGGCTTTGATGTTTTGCTTTGTGTGGATAACGGCATCATTGCCAATGAACAGCTGCGCCATGCCAGAGAAAGAGGCCTGCATACTTTAGTTATCGATCATCATGAATATCAGGACGATCCGGATTGCGATGCCTTTTTGCATCCGAATCTTTTTGATGACGATGTTATCGATCCTAAAAAGCAAGGACATCTATCCGATTTCCTATCTTATGAAGGGTAAGGATTACGATTACGAAACTTTATCGTTTGAGGTCATACCCAAGATCAATGCGGTCTCCAGAATGGATGATTCGCTCAACGTGAATTACGTCGTCCGCTACCTGCTTTCTGAGCGCAGGGATTGCGCGATGTATCTGCCTAAGATCGAAGAGATCAACGCTTCCCGCAAGCAGCTCTCCAAGCAGATGGCGGTATTGGCAAAGCGTCTTTGTGATGTAAGAGAAAATGTCGTTGTCGTGGCTTCCGATGCCTTCAAGGAAGGCCTTTGCGGTCTGATCGCCAATCGTCTGATGGACGAATTAGGCAAACCGGTTCTGGTCTTAAGCAAGTCCGATCATCTGCTTAAGGGTTCCGGTCGCTGTCCGAAGGGCGGCGATCTGCATGGCTATCTGATGGGCACTTCTTCCTTGTTTTCCACTTTCGGCGGTCATGCCCAGGCGGTGGGTCTGTCGATCGAAGAAGAAAAGTACGAAGAATTCTTACAATATATTAAGGAACATGACTTTGAGATCAGTGAAGTTTCCAAGGATGTGATTGCCCTGGATCAGAATGAGTATACCAATGCTCTTCTGGAAGAGCTCAATGAACTCAAGCCCTTTGGCCAGGGCTTTGAAGAACCGCTGTTCGCGATTAAGGACTGCAATTACTCCAAACGCTTCTTAATTTCCGCCTCTTATCCCAAGTTTGTCTTGAGTGAAGATCTGGAGGCAATCAGTTTCAATACGGCACATGCCGCCAGGAAGTTTACCACGATGATCGGCCATGTCAAAAAGGACAATTATCATCCCGGCAAACTTTCCTTCGTAATTGAAGATTTGATCTAGTTTTACTATAATTTATTTGTGTTTAGGGAGGTACTTATGAACTTAAAGGATTACGTTGCGTCAATACCTGATTTCCCGCAGGAAGGGATCTTATTCAGAGACATCACGCCGCTGATGGCGGATGGTGAAGCGTTCCATTACGCATGTGAAGAATTGATCGATTACGCAAAGAAAGTCGGTGCGCAGGTTGTAGCCGGCCCGGAATCAAGAGGATTTATCTTTGGCTGTCCGGTTGCACACGAAATGAAGATCGGTTTTGTTCCGGTCAGAAAGCCTAACAAGCTGCCAAGAAAGACAATCTCCTATAAATACGATCTGGAATACGGATCAAACGAGCTGCATATGCATGCCGATGCGATCAAGCCGGGACAGAAGGTTCTGATCATCGATGACCTGCTGGCAACCGGTGGTACGGTTGAAGCGACAGCCAAGATGATCGAAGAACTCGGCGGTGAAGTCGTCGGCTGTGCCTTCTTGATTGAACTGGAAGGACTCGGCGGCAGAGAAAAATTAGACAAATACGATGTCTTCACTCTGATGAAGTATTAAGGAAGACCGGAGCGAAGCTTCGGTTTTTAGATTTATGATCATATGAAAGACCAGACCAGAACAAAAGAAGACCTCTATGAGCAGATCAATACCTACATCAAAAACGAGGAATCGATTGCCCTCATAGACAAGGCATACAACTATGCCTACGAAAAGCACAAGGATCAGAAGCGGCGCTCCGGCGAGCCGTATTTTGTGCATTGTCTCAACGTGGCCTATGAGCTGGCAAAACTCAAGACCGATCCATATACGATCTCGGCCGGTCTTTTGCATGACGTCATCGAAGACTGCAACGTCTCCAAAGAAGAATTCATCGAAGAATTTGGTGAGGAGATCTACGAGATGGTTGAAGCGGTCACCAAGATCTCCAATCTGAAATTTACCGACGAGAAAGAGTATCAGGCGGTCAACCACCGCAAGATCCTGATCGCCATGGCAAAGGACGTCCGTGTCATTCTGGTCAAACTGGTCGACCGTCTGCACAATATGCGTACACTGCAATACCTGCCGCCGGAGAAGCAGAAGCGGATCGCCCGCGAGACCCTTGATGTCTATGCACCGATCGCTCACCGTTTAGGTATTGCCGAGATCAAGAACGAACTGGAAGACCTCTCGTTCTATTATCTGGACAACGAGAAGTATCACGAGATCGCCAAACTGGTCGAATCCAAGAAATCGGAGAGAGATCAGCAGATTGATCTGATGATCGAAGATATTTCGATCGTCTTAAAGATGCACAATATCCCATTCAGAATTTTCGGACGTTCCAAGCATCTTTACTCCATCAATAAAAAGATGGTCACCAAAAACAAGCGGTTCGATGAGATCCTGGACCTTCTGGCGATCCGCATCGTCACGGAAACCGAGACCAACTGTTATGAGATCTTAGGTTATATCCATGCCGTCTATCGTCCGATCCCGGGCAGGCTCAAGGATTACATCGCCATGCCGAAGATGAACATGTATCAGTCCTTGCATACCACCATTGTCGGTCCGGATGGCAGAATCTATGAAGTTCAGATCCGTACGGAAGAGATGGATGAAATCGCCGAACGAGGCATTGCCGCTCACTGGTCCTACAAGGAAGGCAAGACCCGTTCCCAGAAGAAACTGATCGAAGAACTCAACTGGCTCAAGGCATTTGAAGAGAACACCGATGCCGATGCCAAGGAATACATGAACGATATCACCCATGATATCTTCAACGCGAACATCTACTGTATGACCCCGCGCGGCCGTATCATTGACCTGGCGGCCGGGGCAACGCCGATCGACTTTGCCTACCGTATCCATACGGAAGTCGGCAACCAGACCGTTGGCGCCTTGGTCAACGGCATCCTGGTGCCTTTGAATACACCGTTAAAGACCGGTGATGTCGTAGAACTTCGTACCAACAAGAATTCCTCACCTTCGGAAGACTGGCTGAAGATCGTCAAGACCAACCACGCCAGAAACAAGATCAAGGCGTATTTCCTGAAGAAGGAACTGGAAGATAAGGAAGAGCTCATCAAGCTGGGTGAGACGATGCTGAAGGATGAACTGAAGAAGCACAATCTGGACATCGATGAATTCTTCGATGCCAAGAAGCTTGATAAGGTTGCCGGTTCCTTCCAGCAGTCCACAGCCAACGATCTGCTGTATGCCATCGGCTGCAAGTCAATGACGCCGATTGCTGTCGTTGAAAAGCTGACCAAGCTGGGCAAGAAAGAACTCGATCTGAATTATCTTGAGAAGATCACAAAGAAAAACTCGGAACGAAACAACTTCGTTTCCAAGACCGGCATCATGGTCAAGGGCGTCTCTTCGATGAAGATCGCCATCTCGCCATGTTGTTCACCGGTCTATGGCGACAAGATCGTCGGCTTCGTTTCCAAGGGACAGGGCATCAAGGTCCATCGGGCCGATTGTCCCAATATCGCCAACGAGCGCAGGCTGATCGATGTGGAATGGGATCCGCAGAAACCGGACATCCGCTATGAAGCATCCATCAAGATCTTCTCCAAGGACCGCTCTTATCTTTTGACCGATTTAGTCACTGTTGTCGCTCAATACAAGGCGAATCTGACGGCTGTCAATTCGCAAGCCAATGCGGAAGATCTTTCCGCGACGACCTCCATGTCCTTCATGGTTTCCGACCTTGAACATCTGGAAACCATCATGGCCAATCTGAGGAAAGTGGACAGCGTAATTTCGGTTGAAAGAGCTATTAAATAATGCTATGATTTGAAATATCAATAAGGAAAATTATTCCTGTATCCGCTTTAAAGCGAGAAGCGAAGGGTGCAAGGCTTCATCCGGATATTGGAGGGACACTTCCTTGATGCCTGTGAATAAGCAGGCCGTAACGCTGCGTTAAAGCTTAAAGGGCATATCTTACGATATGAACTAAGGTGGCACCGCGTTTTTAACGTCCTTAGAATGAGGACGTTTTTATTTTAAGGAGGAGGCAAAACATGTCATATCAGACGGTAAAGGGAACGTATGATCTTCTGCCGGACAGGATGGTGAAATTCAACATTTTATCCGATCTGTTCAGACAGTTTCTGAATCTCTATGGCTACGGCGAGATCAAGACACCGGTCTTCGAATACACCGGCGTATTCCAGAAAGAAAACGATACTTCCGATATGGTCACAAAGGAGATGTATACCTTTTCGCCGAACGGCAAGGATTCCCTGACTTTAAGGCCGGAAGGTACAGCCGGCGTCATCCGTTCCTTTGTCGAAAACAAAATGTACGGCAATAATGAACTGCCGATCAAATTAGGCTATATCGAGGAGATGTTCAGGCATGAACGTCCGCAGAAGGGCAGACAGAGACAGTTCACCCAGATGGGCATTGAATGTGTCGGTGACAAGGATCCTTTGATCGATGCGGAAGTCATCGCCTTGGGCTACTTCTACATCAAGACCCTCGGCTTACAGTCGGTGAAGGTATTGATCAATACCTTAGGCGATAACGAGTCACGTCTTCAGTACAAAAAGGATCTGATCGATTATTTTGCCCCGCATAAGGACGAACTGTGCTATGATTGCCAGACGCGTCTGGAGAAAAATCCGCTCAGGATTCTGGATTGCAAGATCGACAGAGATTCCGATTTAGTCAAGAACGCACCGAAGATGAAACTGACGGAGAATTCAGCCAAGTATTTCGAGGATGTCAAACATTATCTGGATGTCCTTGGCATTCCATATGAGATCGATGATCGTCTGGTCCGCGGTTTGGACTATTACACCGATACCGTCTTTGAAGTTGTCAGCACCAATGAGGCTTCAGGTTCGCAGGCAACGATCTTCGGCGGCGGCCGTTATGACAACCTGGTCAAGGAAATGGGCGGTCCGGAAATCTCCGGCATCGGCTTTGCGATCGGCGTCGAGAGACTTCTGATCCTGTGCGATGCGGAAGAGATCTTTGACATCAAGAATTCTCTGGACTGCTATGTCATCAACCTCAACGAGGATCCTGATTACGCCTTATCCATCGCAGAAGAGCTCAGAAACAACAGTTTCTCCTGCGAGATGAATTACTACAAGCGTTCCCTGAAGGCCCAGTTCAAGTCTTCGGAAAGAAAGAACGCCCGTTTCGTTCTGATCATCGGCGAAGATGAAGTCAAAGAAGGAACGATCACTTTGAAAGATACACTCACCAAGGCGCAGGAAAGCGTCAAACGTGATGAACTGACAGACAGATTAGATCAGCTTATGGAGGATTATTATGAATAGAGATCATACCTGCGGAGAATTAAGAAAAAGCGATGCGGGCAAGCATGTAAAGCTTGCCGGCTGGGTTGCCAAGAGAAGGAACCTCGGTTCCATCGTCTTTATCGATCTGAGAGACCGTTACGGCATCACTCAGATCACCTTTGATGAGTCGCATTCCGACCTTGTCAAAGATGTCAGAAACGAATACGTCATTGAAGTGGAAGGCACAGTTTCCGTTAAGGAAAACCCGAACCCGAAACTTGCGACCGGCGAGATCGAAGTCGTAGCTGAGTCCTGCAAGGTGCTTTCCAGTGCCAAGACGACACCGATGATCATTGCCGATGAGACGGATGCTTTGGAAGATCTTCGTTTGAAGTACCGTTACCTGGATATCCGCCGCAATCCGATCAAGGATAAACTGATCTTGAGAGACAAGGTCACCACGATCGTCAGAAGAGTCCTTCATGAAGATGACTTCATTGAAGTGGAAACGCCGATCCTTTCCAAGTCCACACCGGAAGGTGCCAGAGACTACCTTGTCCCATCGAGATTATATAAGGGCCGTTTCTACGCCTTGCCGCAGTCTCCGCAGCAGTACAAGCAGTTGCTGATGATCGGCGGCATCGACCGTTATTTCCAGATCGCCAGATGTTTCCGTGATGAAGATCTGCGTGCCGACAGACAGCCGGAATTCACACAGATCGATATCGAAATGTCTTTTGCCGATGAAGAAGATATCTTCAGTGAAGTTGAAAAGGTCATGAGGGCTGTCTTCAAAGAGACCAAGGGCATCGAAGATCTGAGCTTCCCGCGCATCAAATATGTCGATGCGATGGACAAGTACGGTTCCGATAAGCCGGATGTGCGTTTCGGCAATGAAATGTGCGATGTGACTTCTCTGTTTGAAAACAGCAGTTTTGCGGTCTTTGCCAACACGATCAAGGACGGCGGCATCATCAAGGCTTTGGTCTTCCACAATGCCTGTGACAAGCTTTCCAGAAAGAAATTCGATGAACTGACAGAGTTCGTCAAGATCTATAAAGCCAAGGCCATCGCTTATCTGAAATATGACAAGAATGAGTTCTCCGGTTCCGTCAACAACGCTCTGCCGGAAAATGAAAAGGAAGCCCTCAAGGACTTCTTAAAACTGGAAAACGGTGATGTCGTTATGATGATCGCCGACAAGAAGGCGATTGCCCAGGTTGCGTTAGGTGCTGTCCGTAAGAAAGTAGCGGAAGAACTCGGCCTGATCGACAAGAACAAATACGCATTTGCCTGGATCACCGAATTCCCGTTCTTCGAATACGACGACGAATCCGGCAAATGGGTCGCGATGCATCACCCCTTCACGATGCCGCTTGACGAATGCCTGCCTTATCTCGAATCCGATCCCGAAAGCGTCCGCGCGAAGGCGTACGACCTCGTGCTCAACGGCACGGAGCTGCTCTCCGGTTCGATCCGCATCACCGACGTCAAGCTTCAGCAGAAGATGTTCGAGCTGCTCGGACTCACGGACGAGGAGATCGACGCCAAGTTCGGCTTCCTCGTGGACGGCTATAAATACGGCGCTCCCCCGCACGGCGGCGCCGGTATAGGACTTGACAGGATCTCGATGATCCTGTGCGGCGCGGATTCCCTGCGCGACGTCGTCGCCTTCCCGAAGGTTCAGAACGCGTCCGAGCTGATGTCCGGCTGCCCCGCCGCGCCCGACGAACAGGCGCTTAAGGACCTCGCCGTCAGCTTCACTGACGTGGAATAAACAAATAACAAAGCATCGGAGTTTTCTCCGGTGCTTTTTAAAATATTCCATTGACACGGCGGCGCGGAAATGGTATCATATATAAAACGTCATACGGAGGGATACTATGTACTCATTCAAAAACCCGTGGATCGCAGAACGCGAAGCGACGCTCTGCACGTGGAAATTCGACTATAACCGCGGATATATAAGCAATATGAACGTATCGCTGATAAACGACTTCATGTGTCTGTCTAACAGACAGCTTCACAACTACGCCGAAATGATAAAGGCGTGCGGCTTCACCGGGCTACAGGTCATGGACATATGCTCCGCGTGGCGTGCGAGCGGCTCGTGGGAAAACGTGCACGACAAATTCAAGGTGCTTGCCGACGCGTGCCACGGTATCGGGCTGAAATTCACGGTCTGGTG
>ONXX01000116.1 GCA_900321955.1 uncultured Bacillota bacterium
CAATTGCCTTTGATTTCCATGACATCATTTTAGTCCACAGTCAGATCGATTACTTTGATCCGCGCTGCATCCGTGCTTCGATGGGTTCGATCTTCCACACGAATATTTCCCAATATGAGGATCTCAATTCTTATTTGAATGCCCATAAAGATTACGAGATCTATCCGTTTGTATCAAAATCAGATAGAAAACTTTCTACACTGGAGCTTCATGATCCATATGCGATTGTGATCTCACAGGATCCGGATATGCTGGATGGTTTATTTGATAACGGCATCAGCATCGAACAGAACACAGAAAAAAAGATGTCGCTGTCCATCCGTTCTTCGATCATCTTGTCATATGCCTATGATCGAAATCGCAGACGGTAGCTGCATCTTTTGCATAGTTCAGGCAAAATCTTTCTTTGCCGGAAGCCTTCTGTATAATCTTTATATATCTTCGAATCAAGGATGGCCGCCAGGCTTTCCTTTTTTAAATCGCCGATCATCGTATGTGCTTTGGGATCCAGACAGCATAATCCGACTTTTCCTTCATGGTTGATGGCGATCATGTCGATGCCGCCATGGCAGGTCCCCGTATCGGATATATACGGATCATTGATGTCCGGCCATTTGAAGAAGTCTTCTTCATAAAGGTAGACATTCTTTTTTAACAGATACGAGGAAGACCGTTTTGTTTCTTCAATGCCGAATTGTTTAATCAGTTTGTTTTTATAATCTTTGAGATCTTCGGAAAGGCTTTCTTCGTTATAGAAACGCAGTTCGATATTGAAAGGGTGGTCCTTAGTAATCAAGGCATCGATCATTTCAAAATAATGATCTTTCTCTTTACAGTGATCGTAGCTGTGTAAGGAGATCGACAGCTTCCTGAGACAAGGATGTTCATCCAGAGTCAGAAAATGATTCAAAAGAGTTCCATTGGTGACAAGCTGCAGCTGAAAGCCTTTCTGATCCAGAATGTTCAGTATTTTTTCAAAATCCGGATGCAGAAGGGGTTCTCCCAAAATGTGAAGATAGATGTAATTACAAAAGGGTTTGATCGATCTGATCTAAAGACATGAAAGAATTTCCTTTCTCATAGGTACAGAAAGGACAGCGCAGGTTGCATGCATCGGTGATCTCCAGATAAACACGTTTCATGAGCTGATTTTATCGCAATTTTTACTGTTTTTAACAGCTAAGTTTTCTTGTAAAAAGGGCTTATTTCATGTAAAATATCCGTTGTGAGGGAGTAGCTTGCGTATTCGTACGTGTCAAGCCAACAATCTCGGCTTAAAGCCTGGTTTGTCTTAAAAAGCGAGACTCATGTATGACTTCTTGTCGTGCATGAGGCGTATATGTCGGCTCATGCATTGTCATGAGTTTTCTTTTTGAAAAGAGAGGGAGTATGAACAATAAGTATTATTTAGAAGAAACCTCCGAAGTCTTAAAACAGCTGAATACGACAGAAAACGGTTTGACTTCTGCCGAAGCTGCAGCAAGACTGGAGAAGAACGGGAAAAACAAACTGAAAGAAGCTGAAAAGACCCCGTTATGGAAACGTTTTATCGATTCGATCTCTGACCCGATGATCATCATGCTGCTGGTGGCAGCCGCAATTCAGGCATTCGTCAATGTTCTAGAAATGAAAGACGGTTTCAAGATCGGCGACTTCGCTGATGTCATCGTCATCATGGCAGTCGTCATCATCAACACGATCATGTCTCTGATTCAGGAAGCCAAGGCAGAAGATGCCATGGATGCCCTGATGCAGATGACGGCATCGACTTCCAAGGTTCTGCGTGACGGCGAAATGGTCGTTATCAAATCGGAAGATATCGTTTTAGGTGATGTCATCATTTATGAAGCAGGTGACACGGTTCCGGCCGACTGCCGTATTCTGGAATCCCATTCCTTAAAATCGGAAGAAGCTGCATTAACCGGCGAATCTGTTCCGGTCAATAAGGATGTTGATACACTGATGCTTCAGGAAGGTAAAGACGATGTCACATTAGGTGACCGCCGCAATATGCTCTACAATGGTTCGACTGTCGTATATGGACGAGGCAGAGCTGTTGTTGTCGCAACCGGTATGGATACCGAAATGGGTAAGATTGCCGATGCTTTGACGCTGGCGGAAAAAGAACTGACGCCGTTACAGAAGAAGATGTCAGAGCTTTCTGCTTTCTTAACAAAACTTGTCTTATGGATCTGCGTCATCGTCTTTATGGTCGGCGTTGTTGAAACCATTTTAGTTTCCGATCAGAAATTCTCACTTAACTTATTAGGCAGCACTGTTCTTGATACTTTCGTCGCTGCGATCGCTCTGGCTGTTGCCGCCATTCCTGAAGGCTTGCCAGCTGTTGTCACCATCATCCTTTCGATCGGTGTCTCTGCTATGGCGAAGCGTCAGGCTTTGATTCGTAAGCTGACAGCTGTTGAAACCTTAGGCTGTACAAATATCATCTGTACGGATAAGACCGGCACCTTGACACAAAACAAGATGACCGTTGTCGATACCTATACAGTTGATAAGCAACTCCTGGCTACCGCAATGGCTTTATGTTCCGATGCGGAAATCAAGCCGGGTGAGAATTCTTCCGTTGGTGAACCGACCGAGGCCGCCTTAGTCAATTACGCCAATTCCATCGGTTTGCCGAAATATGAATTAAAAGAAAAATACGAACGTGTTGGTGAAGCGCCGTTTGATTCCAACCGTAAGATGATGTCAACCATTCATACGTATGAAAAAGGTTATATCCAGTTCACCAAGGGTGCTTTGGATGTCATGCTGGATAAGTGCACGATGTATCTCACCGATAAGGGCGAGATCCCGATGACTGAGAAGCTCAAAGAGGAAATCGTCACTAAGAATAAAGAAGTTGCTTCCAAGGCTCTGCGTGTACTTTGCGCCGCTTATAATACGATTTGGTCTTCATCGGTTTCGTAGGAATGATCGACCCTTGCCGTCAGGAAGTCTACGATGCGATCAAGCAGTGCCGCAGTGCCGGCATTAAGCCGATCATGATTACCGGTGACCACAAGGATACTGCGGTTGCTATCGGTAAGGATCTGGGCATCATCGAAGATGAAGCACAGGCCATTGAAGGTCATGAACTGGATAAGTATTCCGATGAAGAGATGATCGATGTTGTCACCAAGTATTCGGTATACGCCCGCGTTCAGCCGGAACATAAGACAAAGATCGTCAACGCCTGGAAGGCAAGAAATAAAGTTACTGCCATGACAGGTGATGGTGTCAACGATGCACCATCCATCAAGTCTGCCGATATCGGTATCGGTATGGGTATTACCGGTACAGATGTTACCAAGTCTGTTGCCGATATGGTTCTGGCAGACGATAACTTTGCGACCATCGTCAACGCAGTTGAAGAAGGCCGTAAGATTTATGACAACGTCTGCAAGGTCATTCAGTTCCAGTTATCTACAAACCTCTGTGAAGTCATCATCATGTTTGTCGCTTCCTTATTGAACTTCACCATCCTGACTCCGGTTCATCTGCTGTGGGTCAACATGGTCACTGACTCTTTACCGGGTCTGGCCTTAGGTATGGAGAAGGCAGAAGGCGATGTCATGACCAGAAAACCGAGAAATGCCTCTGACGGCGTCTTCGCACACGGTGCAGGTGTTGATATGGTATGGCAGGGTATGGATTCTTCGGTGCAAAGAACTGCCCAAACGCAATCGCGATGGCTTTCTTGACTGTCAACTTTGCCGAGATCTGCTGTGCTATCAACTTACGTTCACAGCATAAGTCAATCTTCTCCAAAGATATGATGAAGAATTTCAACTGGTGGCTCTTTGGCGCTGTTATCGTAACTGTAGCAATCACGCTTTCAGCGATCTATGTGCCTGGTCTTTGCCAAGTATTCGGTATTCAGGAAGGTTCCTTCCAGACCAATGAACTGCTGATCTGCATCTTCCTTGCTTTAACGACATTCCCTGCGTTTGAGCTTGGCAAGATGATCAGAAGACATTCGATGAATACTAGAAGACGTCCGATTCACTAAAATCAAAAATAAGACTTCTCTTTTCTGAAATTCAGGAAAAGGGAAGTCTTTTTCTTTTTGGACTGAAAGGAAGTTTCACGATACGGGGAGTCCTGTTTATTGATATATTTACATTTTGTAAATGACGCCTATATCTATCCTATCCTCTTTGTTGCGATTATTCGCAGATCCAGATCGCGGAGCCATTCTCTTTGAATTTCTTCCTGGCTTGAATTGATTTCAGTCCAGGAAGAATCTTCTTATTCTTACTTTTATAAAAAAAGGCAGTGTGATATATAAACACTGCTTTTCTAATCCATGTTTTTGAAGTAAAGATTGAGCTTTTCCCTATTGTAGAGAGATAAAAGGAAATTCTCTTTGGCTTGGGGATATTCATGATAGAGGCTGTGAAGCATTTTCTTGATATCCGCTCTTTTGGTATAACCGTCATTTGGGCAGCCGGAAGAAATGATGGGGATCTCCAATTGCCGGCAGGTCTTGGCGATATCTGATTCAAAGGAAAGACAGAATGGTCTTATAAATGTCGTATCGGAATGATCAAGATACATCTTCGGATCAAAGGTGGCGATACGGCCGCCGTAGATCATATTCATGACCAGTGTCTCAATCGCATCATCCGCATGATGGGCAAAAGCAACTTTGTTGCAACCCAATTTCTTTGCGGCCTTAATGACCGCACCTTTCTTCAATGTTGAACAAAGTGAACAGTCGATCTTTTCCTTATGCAGATTCAATTTTAAGATATCGGCGATCTTAGAATCTTCATGATAGATATTCAGATCATACTGTTTGAACCAGTCGAAAAGGGGCGTCATATCATCTTCACCGAAATTGAGATCGATATGGATGCCGTAAAGCTCGAACGACTTATGATACGTGTTCTCATATAAGAAACGATACAGGTACATTGTATACAGCAGTAAAGAGGAATCTTTGCCTCCGGATAAGCCGATGGCGATCTTGTCTTTATCTTCGATCAGATGGAACATGGAATCGGCTTTTCTGACCTGTGCGAGTATTTTTTTCATTGCCATGTCATCATTATATAACATGTTATAATGCATGTATGGCAGAAGTGCTTTATGTCAATAAGCCATCGGGGATCTCTTCATTTGACGTCTGTTTCAAGTTAAGAAAGGTCCTTCATACCAAGAAGATCGGACACACCGGAACCCTGGATCCCAACGCGACCGGTGTCATGATCGTTCTTTTTGACAAGTCCACAAAAGCCAATCAGTTTCTGGCGACTGACCGGAAAGAATACGAGACAAGAGTGCTCTTGGGAAAAGAGACGGATACGCTTGATATCGACGGCAAAGTGCTTGGCGAGTATAAATACGAAGTTCCCGATGAAAACACACTGAAAAAGGCTTTAAATGCCTTTAAAGGAAGATCTGTACAGGAAGTTCCCATCACCAGCGCTGTATCGGTTGACGGCAAACGCCTCTATCAATACCAGAAGGAAGGAAAGGAAGTCGAACTGCCCAAGCGGGAGATCGAAGTCTTTTCCATCGAACTGCTAAATATCTATGAAGACGGCTTTTCTTTTTTAAGCCGTGTCTCTTCCGGCACGTATATCAGAGCGTTGGTCAGAGACATTCTTTCTTCACTGAACCTGCATGGCACCGTCTTAAGCTTAAAGCGCACGGCAGTCGATGATGTACGAATCGAAGATTGTGATGAACTCAATGATATTTTAGAAGGAAACTATCATCTTCACGATCTCTATGATCTTTTATCCAAACGCTACGAGGTCTTTGAAGACTTTGATGAGAAGGATGTATTGAACGGCAAGAAACTATTAATTGAATCCGATCAGTCAAGACTTTTGATGGCGAAGAATCATGAAGCCTTGGCCATCTATGAAAAAGACGGTGATCTGTACCGCAGTTTAAGAGGTTTATGGTAGATATACTGCACATTGATAAAAATACGATCCCAACATTAAATAAATCGGTGGCCTGCATCGGTTATTTTGACGGAATGCACAGAGGCCATCAGAAGCTGATTTTTGATGCCGTAAACAAGGCGAGAGAAAAGGGGCTTCTTGCCTCGCTGATCTGTTTTTCGCCGGACCCGGCAGAAGTCATCTTTCATAAAAAGAATCCGCATCTGTTCCCGGATGAAGAGCGTTATAAAATCGCAGTATCGTTTGGCATCGATCAGATCATCGTCATCCGCTTTGATGAAGAATTCAAGGATCTGGAGCCTGAATCCTTTATTCATGAATATCTGGAGAAAATGAATATCGAAGAACTGATCTGCGGTTTTGATTTCTCTTTCGGGAAATACGGAAAGGGGACACCGGAACTTTTAAAGAAGACCGCTTCGTTTAAAGTGAGCGAAATTAAAGAAGAAAAGTATTACGGAAACAAGATCTCTTCAACCCGCATCAAAAAATGTATTGAAGAAGGCAATTTCAGGCTCGCTGGCAAACTTTTAGGTTTTCCTTACTATTTTATTCTGAAACAGGCAAACGACCTGCATTCAAAAGATAATAAGCTCCTGTCTTACATACTGAAGGATGAAAACTGCCTGATGCCAAAGGATGGCAAATATCTTAATTTATTTGAAGTCAAAGAAGGTCGTTTTTATCTTCCTTTTAATAAAGAACTGAAAAAGAAAAAGACCATCAAAGTCATCTGTGATCAACATGAATGAAGTATTTGAAAAACGAGTAAAAGAATATTTCGGCGATAAAAGTGACTTGTTCATGTCTTGCATGAAAGAACCATGTACACAAGCCTTTTTTATCAATGAAGCAAAAGCAGATCCGGAAACGATCTTTTCCTTAATTGATTTCCCTTATTCGGAAAGCAAATTAAGTAAAGAAAGCTATTATCACAATCATGACAACATCGGCAAATCCAAAGCCTATGAATTAGGCCTCATTTATCCTCAGGAGATTGCTGCTTCTTTAACCAGCAAATATGTTGATCCAACGGGTATTCATCTGATTGTCGACATGTGTGCTGCGCCAGGCGGCAAAAGTATCAACATTCTCAACCGGATAAAAGACGATGTGCTTCTTATCAGCAACGATGTAAGCCACAATCGGGCCTCCATATTATCTTCAAATCTTGAACGTCTCGGTTTTGACAATGTCATCGTCACCAACAAGAAATGCGAAGATCTTGCAAGACAGCTGGCAGATCAGGCTGATCTTGTCATATTGGATGCCCCATGTTCCGGCGAAGGCATGATCCGCAAATATCCGGAGATCTTAGATACCTATTCGATCGCCAATATCGAATCCCTGGCGAAGACGCAAAGTCAGCTGCTGGAAGAAGCATATCAGATGCTGAAGCAGGGCGGTCAATTGGTTTATTCGACCTGTACGTTTGCTTTTGAAGAAGATGAAGATCAGATCGCTTCTTTCCTTGAAAAACACAATGATATGAAGCTCGTTCCGATTGAAATGGACTCTGTTTCAAAACTGAAAGGCACTGTAAAGTTTTCTTTTCTCGATCACACGGAAGGCCAGTTCTTTGCCTTGTTGAAAAAGGATGGTGAGGGCAGCTCATCTCATCTCAAAGAAATGAAGACAGTCAAAGACAAAATCGTCGAAGATTTCATTCAAGAAAATCTGCTTCTTGATCACTATTATCTCTACAAGAACAACGAGCACTATTATCTTTCTTTGAAACCGTTGCCGGATATGAAGGGAAATGTCTTGCGCTATGGCATCTATCTTGGTGATCTGATCAAAAAGCGCTTTGAACCATCCCATCATCTGTATCGGGCAAACTCTTTAAAAGGAAAATACCGATACACATATGATCTTGATGAGCATCAATACGATGACTTTGTTTCCGGTAAAGAAATGAAAGCAAACCTTGATGATCATTATTATCAATTGACTTACAAAGACATTGCTCTGGGCTATGGAAAGTGCGCCAAAGGCACGATCAAAAATAAATACCCTAAAGGATTGCGAAGGATGATATAATCTTTCTTGAGGTACATACGTTATGGAATTAAGAAAAAATGAAATAGGTACGTATATTATCAGCGAAAAAGCATTTAAAGATATGGCTGCAATCGCCTGCAGCAATGTCAAAAACGTCTATCCGACAAAGAAAGACAATGATTTTGTCGACTGCAAGATCACAAAAGCCGGTGAACCGGTCTTCACGATTTCCATCAGAGTCAAGCAGGGCAGCGACATTGTCAAAGTCTGCAATAAGATTCAGGATGAAATCAGAGAAAGCGTACTTCTGATGTCCGGCATCGAATGCAATCAGATCGATATCGATATTCAGGGCTTTGAGCTGGAGAAGAAATAATCACAAATTCAATTATTGAAATCATTGAAGCGGTGCATATGTGCCGCTTTTTTATATTTTAAAAGCCCG
>ONXX01000206.1 GCA_900321955.1 uncultured Bacillota bacterium
AAGATACGATAATCGATGTAACGTCTTCTAGGAAGATCTTTACATAAAAGGCGCAGGCTCCGGAAACCTTTCATCCTGTGCCTTAAATAAGCAAAACAGAAAGCAGTTAGCAGCAAGTGACGGCGTTTTTTGTCTGTAATCATCGGAGTGCTGAATGAGTGCTGAATTTAGCACTCAACGCTTGACAGTGCTAAATGATGGAGCTATAACATAATTGTAAAGAGAATAAGAGAAGATCCTAAGGATAACGTAGAATCCAAACCCTCCATTCCCCTTACTGACATACATAGTTCATTCAATATGAACAATGAGAAAGTAAAGGAGGTAAATGTACTATGTTAATGCCTGAATTATTCAAGAGAAACTTATTCGATGACTGGTTCGATGACTTCGGTCTGGAAAATGAAATGAATGCGTTGAACCATAAGCTGTATGGCAAACGTGCCAACAGGGAAATGCTGACAGATGTCAAGGAACACGAAGATCACTATGATCTGGAGATCGATCTTCCGGGATTCAGAAAGGAAGATATCAATGTTGAACTCAACGACGGTTATCTGACCATCACTGCCGTAAAGGGACATGAGGAAGATGAAAAGAACAAAGGCGGCAAGATCATCCGCCAGGAGAGGTATTCCGGTTCCATGTCGAGATCCTTCTATGTCGGTGATACATTGACGGTCGATGAGATCCACGGCAAGTATGAAGGCGGTGTGCTGACGCTGAACATTCCTAAGAAAGAGGAGCAGAAGGAAGTCGAACATCCTAACCGCATCATGATCGAATAGCTGAAGAGGAAGCCGATGGCTTCCTTTTTTTTGTTTTCAGCAAGGAGCCCTGTCCAAAAAAATACACAACTTGAAATAAAATATAGTTTATAATAATCACACAGGGGCAGGGGAATGGCATCGGACAGAAAAGACAGAACATACATTGCGATCGATCTGAAATCCTACTACGCATCGGTAGAGTGCGTTGAACGCGGTCTGGATCCGATGACTACCGACCTCGTCGTTGCCGACCCGGAAAGGACAAAGGGGACGATCTGTCTGGCGGTATCTGTATCACTCAAGAAAAAGGGAGTGAAAAACAGATGCCGGCTTTTTGAAATACCTTCTTATCTTGATGGAACCTATATTATTGCTGTTCCCAGGATGCAGTTATATATGGAGAAATCCGCTGAGATCTACAGCATTTATCTGAAGTTCTTTTCTCATGAAGATATCCATGTCTATTCAGTGGATGAATGCTTTATTGATATTACCGATTACCTCAGGTACTACGGCAAGCCTCCGATCGAGATCGCTAGGATGATCATGGAAGAAGTGTCCTTGCAGACAAGAATTCCTTCGACGGCCGGCATTGGGACAAACCTTTATCTTTCCAAGATTGCCATGGGCATCATCGCCAAGCACAATAAGGAAAGAATAGGCTATCTCAACGAGGAACTCTACAGAAAACAACTGTGGGATCATCTACCGCTGACCGACTTCTGGCAGATCGGTCCGGGGACGGAAAGAAGGCTTGCCAATATCGGCCTCTATACCCTGAAGGATGTTGCCTATGCAGATCAGTATCTGCTGAAGAAGACCTTTGGCATCAATGGTGAATTATTATATGACCACGCCTGGGGCAGGGAACCGGTACTGATGAAGCACATCCATTCCTATACATCAAAAGGTCATTCTCTTTCAAACGGTCAGGTCCTTCCTAGAGCCTACAGCTTTGAAGAAGGCTTGCTGGCAATAAAAGAACAATGTGAAGTCCTGTGCCTGGATATGTCGGACAAAGGACTGGTGACCGATCTGATCACCATGTGGATCTCTTATGAAGGCAAAGAACACTATGGCAACGCCGGAAGTGTCAGGTTAAATATCAGGACCAACATCTATTCCTACATCCTGGATTATGTTGAGGAACTGTATAAAAGAATCACTCATCCGGATATCCCGGTAAGAAGACTGGGGCTTTGTTTTTGCAACGTCGTTCCGGAAGAAATGGAATATATTGATCTATTCACCGATTATGATGAAGTTATCAAAGAAAGAAAACTGCAGCGCTCCATAAATACTATCAAGAAAAGATTTGGCGATAATGCGATATTGAAGGCCATGAACCTCGATGAAGCCGGCAGAACCATCGAAAGAAACATGCAGGTAGGCGGTCATAAGGCCAATGGCGATGCTTCGAAATATGAAAAGCCTCTAAGAAAGGGCAGATAACATGGAAAATACCTGGATGTATGGCCATATGCCATTATCACAGCGTGCCAAAATCTTTACAACTTTTGCTGCACTTAAGGGGTTTGAGAATCTGATCAGGGAGCAGGAGAATACTTACGATGAGATGCC
>ONXX01000152.1 GCA_900321955.1 uncultured Bacillota bacterium
CGCCTCAGTATACAAAGCCTCCAAAGTGGCATGATAAGGACGTTCCGGAGGTCCTTATGTCCGGGGACAAGGCAAGATCAGATGAGTATAACAGGATAGCTTCACTTGTTGAGACATGGGAAAAAAGACCTGATATGATAGACAGGCTTCAATTGTCTGAAGAAGATTGGACAAAAATGCTTGCATTCAAAAATACGTTGTAATATACTATATCAACTAAATGGGATGGTCCTCTGCCTGTACGAGGCACGAACATCTACAGGACAAGGAGGAACTCAAGATGGATTTGGTTAAAGTTATCGAGCAGGAAAATCTTCGCAATAACTTTTCCGAGGTCGAGATCGGTGATCTTATAATCCGGATCGGCTCTCTTAAAGCCGCAGCTCTTGCATTCATAATTCCCGACATGGGCAAACTGACGGTACTCGTAGACCATCTTCTTCTTGCATACCGGACAATAGGCGCCGTCATCATAAACACTGGTGCAGGTCTCGGATACATATTCGTTTTCATCAATGCCAAACCACACGACTTCATTATCGTGACGGGCACTTAAGGAAGACACCAGCGGATCATCGGCATTGAGCACCAGGATCTCTCCTTCATGGACCGATTTCTCGATGTCATTCAGGACGTATTCCGGATGGCCGTTTCTGGTCATCTGGTCACGATAGAGATTGTTGATGCAGTAATACTTCGGTGTGATATAGGAAAAGATATATTTGGCATATCTTTCATCCGCTTCGATCAGCAGCACGTCCTTTTCAAAACGGCCGGAATTGGAACAGTTTGATAAGATCAGTGTCGTCACGCCTTCGATCTGATTGGATCCTTCGTAGTTGTAGGCAACACTCATTCCGGCATTCTCAATGATGCCGTGGATCATTTCAACAGTCGAAGTCTTGCCGTTGGAACCGGTGACGGCGATGATGTTTTCCGGCAGGTCAATCCTTGAGAGGATATCCGGACAGATCTTCAAAGCAAGCTGGCCGGGGAAGCTGGAACCTCTGCCGAAATACTTGCAGATCTTTTTGGTTAATTTACATATAATGATCGCTAAAAACTTTCTCATAACCTTATTATAAACAAAGAAAAAGAGCTGGACACTCTTTTTCTAACAAACGATTGAACCGACTTCCATGTCGGAGCTTAACAGTTCAAGGACCTCTTTGCCGTCTTTCTGTTTGACAGCCGACAGCAGCATGCCGTTGGACTCAAGACCTCTGATCTTGCGCGGTTTGAGGTTCATGACAGCGATGACTTTTCTGCCAAGCAGCTCTTCCGGCTTGTAGTAAGCGGCAACACCGGAGAGGATCTGACGCTGTTCATAGCCAAAGTCGACGTTGAAGACTAAGATCTTGTCGGCATTCGGGTGTTTGGAACATTCCGTTACCTGACCGACCACCATTTCGACTTTCTCGAAATCAGCGAATTCGATCTCCGCTTTATGCTCGACTTTTTCTACTTCCGGCTGGCCCAGATAAGCGTGGACTTCATCCATCGTCTTGACAGGGTCGATACGGTTGAATAACGGTTCCGGTTTCTCTGTCACCTTATTGCATTCATAAGCACCGAAACTGCTTAAGGAATCATAGGATGTTTCCCTGGTGCCGATCTGTTCATAGACTCTGGCACTGGTTTCCGGCATGAACGGTTCCATCAGGACAGCACCGAAACGGATACCTTCCAGCAGGTTGTATAAGACGGTATTGAGTCTGCCCTTCTGTGCCTCGTCTTTTGCCAAGACCCATGGAGCAGTCTCATCGATGTACTTGTTGCAGCGTCTGAAGACTTCCATGATCGCTTCGATCGAATCACCGACGCGCAGTTGTTCCATCTTGTCTTCCACCGTCTTGACCGAATTCAGAATGAAGGACTTGAATTCCTTATCGAGGTCTTCTTCGACAAAATCCTTGCTTAACTGACCGTTAAAGTACTTGTTGGTCATAGCGACCGTACGGTTGACCAGGTTGCCATAAACATTGGCCAGATCGGAATTGATACGTTCGATGACCAGTTCCCAGGTGATCGTGCCATCCTGGGCAAACGGCATCTCATGCAAGACGTAGTAACGGATCGCATCGACACCGAAGAACTTCACCAGATCATCGGCATAGATCGCATTGCCTCTGGACTTGGAGATCTTGTCTTCTCCTACCAGCATCCACGGATGACCGAAGACCTGTTTCGGCAGCGGAACATTCAAAGCCAGCAGCATGATCGGCCAATACAGTGTGTGGAAACGAATGATGTCCTTGCCGATCAGATGCAGATCTGCCGGCCAGTACTTCTTGTATAATTCGCCATGATTGCCGTCGACATCGTAGCCTAAACCGGTGATGTAGTTGCTCAAGGCATCGATCCAGACATAGACGACATGCTTCGGATCGAAATCGACCGGGATGCCCCACTTGAAGGAAGTACGGGAGACACACAGATCCTGAAGACCCGGCTTCAGGAAGTTGTTGATCATCTCGTTCTTGCGGGATTCCGGCTGAATGAATTCTTCGTGATCATTGATATACTGTTCCAGCTGTTTCTGATACTTGCTGAGTTTGAAGAAGTAGGATTCTTCCTTTTCCTTATGAACTTCTCTGCCGCAGTCCGGGCACTTGCCGTCCACTAACTGCGAATCTGTCCAGAAAGACTCACAAGGGGTACAGTACCAGCCTTCGTATTCACTCTTGTAGATATCGCCCTGATCATAGAGCTTCTTGAAGATCTTCTTGACCTGTCTTTCGTGGTCCTCATCGGTCGTACGGATGAAACGGTCGTAGGAGGTGTTCATCAGATCCCAGATCCGTTTGATCTCGCCGGCCTGCTGGTCAACGAATTCCTTCGGTGTCAGATTGGCTGCCTTGGCCTTTTCTTCGATCTTCTGGCCATGTTCGTCTGTTCCGGTCTGGAAGTAGACATCGTAGCCTAGCATCCTCTTATAGCGGGCAATCGCATCGGCCATGATGATCTCATAGGTGTTGCCGATGTGCGGTTTGCCAGAGGCATAGGCGATGGCCGTGGTAATGTAGTATTTTCCTTTATTCTCCATTTGAAACCTCCTAAAAAAACAAAAAAGGTGATATGAAGGGCGCAATTGCGCGGTACCACCTTGTCTTATAACTCTTTACCTTTAACGCAGGCCTACGTCTTCGCCTACCTATCGACGAAGATGTTCAGGATCCATCTTCAGCCATCCTCCCTGCCGGTTTTCACCAGACACCGGCTCTCTGCAAGTTCAAATGACTGATCTATCCATCAAAACAACTCTATTCTAACATATACCATCATGAAATCATAACGATTTCTTCAGATGATTCAAATTTGTTATATGATAAAGGTATAAAAGATATATTATCTTGATTTGTAACATCATTATCATTAATATTAGT
>ONXX01000160.1 GCA_900321955.1 uncultured Bacillota bacterium
ACTGCATTTTTAAATGATAAATATTTTTAGGAAAGGTCAAGATCGTAGAACTCATGCATCCAGTCTCTGTTGAGCGGATAGAAGCTCTTGTAGAGTTCGTAGATCTTTTTGTATTTTTCGTGGTTTTCCTTGTCTGGATAGTAGCTGCGTTTGTAGCGGACCATCGCTTCGACTGCCCTTGGCAAATCCGGATAGCAGCCGCACATGACGGCGCAGGCGATCGCGCAGCCCAGATTTGGCGCGTTGATGTCTTCCGGTACATTGATGATGATGTCGGATACATCAGCGTGGATCTGCATCCACAGATCGCTTCTGGCGGAACCGCCGGCGATGTTCATCTCTTTTACCTGTACGCCATGTTCTCTGAAAGTATCCAGGATCCTCTCGGAGCCAAAGGCCACACCTTCCAGAATGGCACGGTAGAGATCTTCCTTTTTATGTGAGAGGCTGAGTCCATAGAACATGCCTCTTGCCTTGCCGTCCTGATAGGGATGTTTGTTTCCTTGGAAATAATCCAGAAGGAGAAGGCCGTGGGAGCCGATCGGGACATCTTTGGCCAGCTCATCCATCTGATGGTAATTCAGGCCATTGCAGAATTCTTTGGTAAACCAGGAAAGGATGGAACCGGAAGAAGACTGGCCGACATAGTCGGTGTAGTAGCCTCTGATGAGATTGTCAGGACCGTTGTTGGACCCTGTGGGATTCAATAACGGTTTTTCATTTAAGGCCATCGCCAGATTGGAAGAACCGGTGATCATGCCGATCCTGCCCGGCTTGTTGACGCCGATGCCAAGAAGGCCGATGGAAGAATCGACACCGCCCTGGGCGATCGGCGTTCCTTCTTTGAGACCCAGAACGTCTGCGGCTTCTTTTGATAAAGTGCCGACTTTTTCGGAAACCCGATAGACTTCCTTGCTAGGGAAGCGGCCTATGGCATCTGTGATATCCAGGGCTTCATAGATCTTTTCAGAGAAACCGTCATAGATCGAATAGCCCCAGTTGCAGGCGGTATTGTTGTTCATGCACCACTTGCCGGTGAGCTTGAAGGTCAGCCAGTCCTGGTATTCGCAAAAGACTTCCGCTTGATCATAGATCTTTCTTTCGTTGCGCTTGAGCCAGGCCAGTTTTGGCGGCATCCATTCAGGTGAATAGAACTCATTGGTCTTTTCAAGAAGTTCTTCTGCTTCTTTGGCTGCTCTGACATCCATCCAGATGATGGATGGATAAAGCGGTGTGCCATCTTTCTTGCATACAACGACGCTGGTGCAGGTCGTATCGAGTGCCAGGGCATCGATCTGATCGGCTTGAATGTTCGCCTTATCCAGTGCCTGCGGTATGACATCCTTCAGGGTGTTCCACCAGTCGAAAGGATCCTGCATTGCGTAACCGGGTTTTGGATGATCGGTCCTGTATTCTTTCGTTGCAAAAGAAAGGCAATCGCCCTTGTGATTATAGAGACCGACACGGATACCGCCGGTACCGCCGTCGATCGTTAAAAAGATCGGATGATCATGATTGTATTCCATAAAAAAATTGTATCACAGCAAAAGGGGATGATAGGTCAATGATATATAATGAAGGTAACGAGGTGGCCGTTATGGAACTGAAAGAACTGAAAAAACAATTGAAGGAATACATGGCGATACCGCGGGTCTCCGGCTATGAAAAGGAAATGGCGTACCGTCTGAAGGAAGATCTGGGAAAATACAGCGACGAAGTGAAGATCGACCGCATCGGCAATGTCATCGCTACGTTCAAGGGAAGCCAGAAAGGGGCGCCGTCCGTGATGATCTTTGCCCACATGGATACGATCGGTTTTGTCATCAAGCGCATCGATCCGGATGGTTTCATCTATGTGGATCGGGTCGGCGGCGTACCGGAAAAGATCCTGACCGGAACACCGGTGAGAGTTGGTTCGGAAGATGGCAAGTATTATGACGGAATCTTCGGAACACGGGCTTACCACATCATGTCCAATGAAGAAAAGGCCAAGGCTGATTCTTTGAATGATCTGTTCATTGATATCGGTGCCACCAGCGAGAAACAGCTTCATGAACTGGGCATTGAAGTCGGCTGTCCGGTCGCTTATGGCAAAGCCTATTACGAATTATTGAATGACCGCATTTCCGGTTCCTATATCGATGCGGCGGCTGGTTTGTGCAATCTTGTGCAGCTGGCGGAATACATGAAGAAGAATCCGCCGAAGGCAACGGTCTATCTGGTTGGTACGGTATGGGAAGAATACTCGGCAAGAGGGGCAATGATCGCCAACCGCAGTGCGAAAAGCGATCTGGCGATCTCGATCCTGGGACCGGGTGCTGCTGATACACCGGACCAGAGAGGAAAAGTTTCCAATGTGAAGATGAACAACGGCGTCGGCGTGACGATGTTCAATTTCCATGGCAAGGGCACACTCAACGGCAACATCATCCACAAGGGCATCTTTGAACTGTTAAAAGAATGCGCAGAGAAGTCCGGCATCAATATTCAAAGACAGGCGGCAAGAGGCGCCTTGTCCGATACGGCCTATCTGGCTTTGGAAGATGAAGGCATCCCGTGCATGGACATGGGTACACCGGACCGCTACTCTCATTCCACTCTGGAACTGATCGATACGAAGGATCTTCTGGAGACCGGCAAGCTGCTTTGCGAATTTGTGAAGAATCTGGATAAGACTTTTGATTTAAACCGCTATTAAAAAGAATACCTGGCTATTTGAGATAGGCCAGGTATTCTTCTTTACTCATCTTTGGCTGGAAGGAGCCCTTGATCTTGTCGACATAGGCTTCATTCTTTAAGAAATACAATACGGTATCATAGACGACCTGTGAAGGTTCCAGATAAGCGCGTTTCTTATCGAGGATGCACAGGTCTTTTCCATGGCAGTTGCCGCCAAATCCGGAGTAGCCGAATTGAACGGTCGGTTTGAATAAGGACAGATCGCCGATATCGCCGGCTGCCATCGAGATCTCGTTGTCGTGGATCTCTTCGAGCTTGCAGTGCTTCAGCATGTTCTTGCGGATGACATCGTTGATCAGACGGTTCTGGTTCATCGGCAGGTAGCCTGGCGTCGTTTTGATCGATGCCGAAGCGCCGATGGCCTTGGCACAATGCTTTGCCGCATTGTCGACTCTGGCGGCTGTGGTACGAAGGATATTCGGGTCGAGAGCTC
>ONXX01000020.1 GCA_900321955.1 uncultured Bacillota bacterium
GTCGAAGCTTTACTCTAATTGCGTATTTTGTTGCCTGGGGTGTTCCACCACATAGAGGACTGCGAATGGGACATACGCTAAGCGAAAAATCAGAAGAAAATTGAAAATAAGGAGAGATGATTCTCCTTATTTTTTTGCCCAAATCATATATCATTAAAGTAGGAAAAGATGAACTTTCTAAAGGAGTTCCTATGGCAGAAATCATCAAAAGAATCATGCGCAAGCAGAACACAGAAGGGAAAAAAGGTATGATCATTTACAGTAAAAACATCGTATGTGAACAGGGCATCATTGACGGCTATTTAGTCGTGGAAGGATCGATCATCAAAGACATCGTCCGAAAAGAGGTGGAAGAACTCGAAGCAGATCTGGATTACAGCGAAGAGATCATCATTCCGGGCATCTTTGATACCCACAACCATGGTTTCATGGGCTATGATCCGGAAGATGTTGAAGAAGGCGAAAGTGCTGTGGAAGGCTATCTGAAGGCTTTGGCTTCGGCGGCTGTCACTTCGATCTTCCCAACCGTGACCGATGAAAACGGAGCCTTTAAACAGGTGGTTGCCGTTGCGAAAAAAGAGCCTGTAGGCGCCAAGATCCTGGGCATCCATTCGGAAGGTCCTTATCTCAACCGCGTCGGCGAAAAAGGCGTGGATACCGGTCATCCGGACATCGATTTAAACTTTGTACAGAAAATGATCGATGACGGTGAAGGCTATCTGAAACTGGTCGCTTTGGCACCGGAACTTCCACTGGCCAAAGAGGCGATCCGCCTTCTCACCAAAAACGGTGTCAGAGTTGCCTTTGCGCATTCCAATCAGACCTATGAAGAGGCGATGGAATCCTTCAAGCAGGGCATCAGTGTCACCACCCATACAGCCAACGTCATGGCCGGCATTCATCACCGCAACATGGGCGGTCTGGGTGCTTGTCTGCTGAACGATGAAATCTACAACGAGCTGATCTGTGATGGTTTGCATGTACGAAACGAGATGATCGAGATGATGCTTCGCATCAAGAAGGATGCCTTGCATAAATTCATGATGATCTCCGATAACGTCCACTTAGGCGGCTTGAAGCCGGGCAGATACAACAACGGTCCTTTCGGTCCGGTCAACATCACAGAAGAAGGCTTCTGTCTGACTGACACCGGCAGACTGGCCGGTTCGGCAAAGCCGGTCTTATACGGCATGAAGAATCTGGTCTGCAACATGGGCAAGAGGCTGGAAGATGTCTGCATCATGGCTTCCTTAAATCCGGCACAGGTCTATGGCTTTGGCGATCATAAAGGTTCCCTTGCGGTTTGCAAGGATGCCGATTTTGCGGTCATCGACAAAGATTTCAACTGTTTATATACCTACAGCGAAGGAAGAAAGATCTACGATCATACGATCGATACCGATCTGGAGAATCCGAAGGCTGCCAAATATCGTTAATGAAGGAAGAAGACTATGAACAAATACCTGATTGCCGTCGTTGTCATCGTCTTTCTTGTTGACCTGGCTTTCCAGTTTTACACCAACAAGAAACGAAACGACCTGCTCAATGCCTTGAGCACCTATCTGGCCAAAAAGGACTATGAAAGCTTTGACAAGCTGATTGAAGACGATAAGACCAAGCGGTTCATTCCATCGTTCAATATCGCCTATCTCAAACTCAATGAGGCGATGATGAAGGAAGATATGGAGGAGATCAAAAAGGCGTTCGGTGCTTTCAACATGCGCATGAACAACGCCCAGAAGGCAGCTTTATATAAGCAGGGCTTCTATTTCTATGTGGGCATTGAAGACAAAGAAAAGGCCAAAGAGTACTATGAACTGCTCAAACCGCTGAATGTCAAAGACCAGAAAATGCTGGATGTGACATACAATACCTACGTTGAAAAAGGCTCCGCTTATCTGGACGAAATGCTGGAACAGGCTTCCAAGGTAAGCGAAGAAAATAAGATGTCTTTCTATGCCTTGATTTCCGATATGTACCGCAATGCCGGGGATGAAGTAAAGGCCAAGGAGTACGAAGACCAGGTCAGCGCTTATATCGAGAAAATGAAGAAGAAATAATCCGGATTGCATGGGCTGCATCAGGATCCGTATGGTAAAATAAAGGTGATAAAAACTGGATGAAGAAACCGGGAGAGATCTGATCATAATAGACACCGAAGGGGAAGAAACTCTCAGGTAAAAGGACCGGTTTCGGACAGACTCTGGAGAGCATAATGATGCACCAAAGAAGCAATCCCAAAAGGAGAATCTTTCAGGTAAAAATACAGAGACAGGAGCTTTTCCTGTCTTTTTTCTAAAAAGGAGAAATAAAAATGGATCTGAAAACACCTCTTTACGATGCCCACGTGAAGGCCGGCGGCAGAATCGTGCCGTTTGCCGGATATCTGCTGCCTGTGCAATACGAAGGCGTCATCGCCGAACATCTGGCAGTACGGCAGAAAGCGGGCCTTTTTGATGTCTCACACATGGGTGAGATCACGATGAAGGGAAAGGGTGCCCTGGCCAGTCTCAATCATTTATTGACCAACGACTACACCAAGATGCCGATCGGCAAGGTGCGCTATGGCATCATGTGTTACCCGGACGGCGGTGTCGTCGATGATTTGCTGGTGTACAAGTTTGGCGAAGAGGACTACTACATTGTCGTCAATGCTTCCAACCGTCACAAGGACTTTGCCTACATGAAGGAAAACCTCTGCCCGGATACCGAAATCGAAGACATCTCCGATTCGGTTGCCCAGGTGGCTTTGCAGGGACCGGAGGCGCGAAACATCATGCTGAAGGTGATGAAGGAAGAAGACATTCCGGAAAAATACTATACGGCAAAACGGGATGTGGATATCTGCGGCATGAACTGCATCATCTCCTACACCGGCTATACGGGTGAGGCAGGCTATGAGATCTACACGGCCAATGAGAATGCGCAGAAATTGTGGGATCTTTTGCTTGAAAACGGCAAGGAATTCGGCCTGGTGCCATGCGGCTTAGGTGCCAGAGATACCCTGCGTTTAGAAGCATCAATGCCGCTCTATGGCCATGAGATGGATGAGACGATCACGCCGTTAGAGACGGGTCTGGACTATGGCGTCAAGATGAACAAGGAAGACTTTATCGGCAAGAAGGCCTTGGTGGAAAAAGGTGAACCGAAGATCTGCCGTGTAGGCTTGCAGATCGTGGACAAGGGTGTCTTAAGAGAACACCAGGATGTCTATGTCGGCGATACGCTGATCGGTCACACCACCAGCGGTACCTTCTCACCGTTATTCAAGACGTCGATCGCCATGGCGCTGATCGACAAGAAGTATTCCGACATCGGTACCATTGTGGAAGTCGATGTCCGCGGCAGAAGATTAAAGGCAAAAATTGTAGAGATGCCTTTCTATAAGAGAGAACGTTAAACATAAGGGAGGAAGAATCATGTTTAAAAATCCGGAAGAACTCAAGTATACGAAAACACACGAATGGGTCAAGGAAGAAGACGGCTACTGTGTCGTCGGTCTGACCGATTATGCCCAGGACGCCTTAGGCGATATCGTCTTTGTCAATGTTCCGTCCGTTGATGACGCCGTCACAGCCGGCGAAGTCTTCTGTGATGTCGAATCCGTCAAGGCGGTTTCCGATGTCTTCTCACCGGTTACCGGTGTGATCTGCGAAGTCAACGAAGCCTTAAGCGATGATCCGGCTTTGGTCAATAATGACTGCTACGGCGCATGGTTTGTCAAGGTCAAAGATGTGACCGCTTATGACGAGCTGCTCGATGCCGCCGCTTACGAAGAGTTCTGCAAGAAAGAGGCTTAACCATGGGCAGATACGTTCCTGAAACGCTCAGCGAACAGGAAGCGATGTTGAAGCAGATCGGTCTTGAAAAGATCGACGATCTCTATGCGATGGTCCCGGAAGAGGCAAGACTCCAAGACCTTCATATTCCATCCGGTAAAAGCGAGATGGAAGTATTGGAAGATCTGAGCTCAGTCGCCGATAAGAATAAAGTCTACCAGAGCATCTATCGCGGTGCCGGTGTCTATAAGCACTACATCCCGGCTATCGTGTCCACCATCACTTCCAAGGAAGAGTTCCTGACAGCCTATACGCCATACCAGGCCGAGATTTCCCAAGGCGTCTTACAATCGATTTTTGAATACCAGACGCAGATCTGCGAACTGACGGGTCTCGATGTTTCCAATGCCAGTGTCTATGACGGTGCCGTGGCAGCTGCCGAAGCACTGTTCATGAGCTTAGAGAGAAATAAGGATGAGGTCTTGGTTGCCGATACGGTTGACCCGCAGACTTTGGCGGTCATGAAGACCTATTGTGAAAGCCGTGATGTCAAAATCGTCATGGTTCAAAACAAGGACCATAGACTCGACGTTGAAGACCTCAAGGCCAAGCTGAATGAAAGAAGCGCCGGTCTTTACGTTGAATCGCCAAACTATTACGGCTTGATCGAAGAGATCGAAGAATGCACGAAGATCGTCCATGAAAACAAGACCAAGATGATCATGGGCTGCGACCCGATCGCTTTGGCCATCTATAAGAGTCCGGGTGAAATGGATGTCGATATCGCCGTCGGCGAAGGCCAGCAATTGGGCATGCCGATGGGCTTTGGCGGACCGTACCTCGGTTTCATGACCTGCAAGAAAGAACTGATGCGCAAGCTTCCGGGCAGAATCGTCGGTGAAACGACCGATCACGATGGAAGAAGAGCGTATGTCCTGACCCTGCAGGCCAGAGAGCAGCACATCCGCCGCGAGAAGGCTTCCAGCAACATCTGTTCCAATGAGGCCTTATGTGCGATGACGGCTTCCGTCTATCTGGCAGCCATGGGTCCAGGAGGCATGGAGAAGGTGGCTTTGAGCTGCTACAACAATGCCCGTTACCTGGAAGAAAGATTAAAGGAACTTGGCTTCAAGCGCGTTGATGAGGGCGAATACTTCAATGAGTTCCTGACAACTTCGCCAATCGATCCGAAGGTCCTGGAAGAAAAGCTTTCCGATAAAAAGATTCTTTCCGGTCTTCAGGTCGAAGATAAGATCCTGTGGTGCGCAACCGAGCTCAATACCAAAGAAAAGATCGATGTTCTGGCCGATGCCATAAAGGAGGTCCTGTAATGAAACTCTTATTTGAAGAATCCAAGACAGGAAGAGGCAGCGATTATCTGCCAAAGATCACGACCGGTGAAAAACGGCCGGAAGGCAAGTATGCCAGAACAAGAGCCCTTCATCTGCCGGAAATCAGTGAAGTCGATCTTGACCGTCACTACACGAATTTAGCCAAGCAGACCCATGGCGTCAACGACGGTTTCTATCCGCTGGGTTCCTGCACGATGAAATACAATCCGAGAATCGATGAAGTCACTGCTTCTTTAAAGAATTTCACCGATATCCATCCGTTGCAGCCGTTAGAGTCTGTACAGGGTTCTTTGGAAGTCTTGCATAAGGCAGAAGAGCTCTTATGTGAGATCACCGGCATGGATGCCATGACCTTTGAACCGGCAGCCGGTGCTCATGGTGAATACACCGGATTATTGTTAATCAGAAAGTATCATCAGGAAAGAAACGACAAAGAGAGAGTCGAGATCATCGTTCCGGATTCCGCCCACGGTACCAATCCGGCGAGTGCGGCGATGGCCGGCTTCAAAGTCGTCAATATCCCATCCAATGAAAACGGCGGTGTCGATCTGGATGCCTTAAGAAATGCCGTTGGTGAAAAGACGGCCGGACTGATGCTGACAAACCCGAACACCTTAGGTCTCTTCGATGCCAATATCCTGGAGATCACCAGGATCGTCCATGAGGCAGGCGGCCTGTGCTACTACGACGGTGCCAACCTCAATGCGATCATGGGAAGAGTCAGACCGGGCGATATGGGCTTTGATTGTGTCCACTTGAATTTACACAAGACCTTCGCAACGCCGCATGGCGGCGGTGGTCCGGGTTCCGGTCCGGTTGGCTGCAAGGATTTCCTGAAGCGCTACCTGCCGAATTACCATGTCGTCAAGACAGACAAGGGCTATGACTTTGAAAAACCGGAAATGAGTATGGGACAGGTCAGAAGCTATTATGGCAACTTCTTGGTTGTCGTCAAGGCTTTGACCTACATCCTGACTTTAGGCAAGGAAGGCATCAGGGAAGCGTCCGGCAAGGCGGTTTTGAATGCCAACTACATGATGCATGCCTTAAAGGGTGCCTACCATGTGGCCTACGATCAGACCTGCATGCACGAATTTGTCTTGAGCCTGGATCCTTTAAAGAAGGAGACCGGTGTTTCAGCGATGGATATTGCCAAGGGATCTTTGGATTACGGCATCCATCCGCCAACGATGTACTTCCCTTTGATCGTTCATGAGGCACTGATGTTTGAACCGACGGAGACCGAATCCAAGGAAGTCATCGATGAAGCGGTGAAGATCTATCTGGATCTCTTTGATAAAGCACACAGCGATCCGGAATATCTGCACAATGCACCGCATCACTGCCCGATCGGCAGACCGGATGAAACCAAGGCGGCCAGAGAACCGGTCCTCAAGTATACATTTAATGATTAAACTGAGAGTATTTGTATCGGAAAGCCTGGATGTCTATCACAATCAGGCCATCGAAAAATATTTCTTAGACCGGATAGAGGATGACGAGGTCATCCTCTATCTTTGGCAAAACGACAGGACGATCGTCATCGGCGCCAACCAGGACGCCTATGGTGAATGCGATATCGAAAAACTGGAGAAAGACGGCGGCCATCTGGCCAGAAGAATCACCGGCGGAGGAGCGGTCTATCACGACAAGGGGAATCTGAACTTTACCTTCATCACCCCCAAGGCTCTCTACGATCTTTCCAAACAGGAAGAGGTGATCTTAAAGGCACTGGATTGCTTAGGGATCAGAGCAGCAAAGACCGGCCGCAACGACCTGGTCATTGACGGACGAAAGTTTTCCGGTCATGCCTACTACAAAGGCAAGCGGTCCTGTCTTCATCATGGGACACTGATGCTGGAGGTGGATGAAGGAAGACTGCAGGACTACCTGCGGGTCTCTTTGGCCAAGCTTCATTCCAAGAATGTCGCTTCCGTCCGTTCCCGGATCATCAACCTGAAAAGTGTCCGGGAGGATCTGGATCTTGACACTTTAAAGAAAGCGCTGATCCATTCGGCGGAGTTGATTTATGAAACAAAGGCCGAGCCGTATACTGCTTTTGATCAGGACGAACTGACAAAGCTGGAAGCACAGTTCAAGGATGGCAAATGGCGCTATGGCAAGCTCTACAAAGAAGGCAGAGTCGTTGAGAAGCGCTTTGACTTTGGAACGGTACGCATCGTCTATGTGATGGAAGAAGACCAAATCAAAGATCTTTCGGTCTTCACCGATGCCTTGGATACCGATCTGTTTGACGGATTGGAAAAACGGCTGATCGGCAAGAGGATCAACGAAATTGATACAGAGAAAGAAAATGAAGAAAGTAGAGCGGTCATCGAATCGCTGAAGGAGGATTTCAATGAGATATGATGTCATGATCATCGGCGGCGGTCCGGGAGGATATACGGCCGCCCATAAGGCAGCTAAGAACGGCTTAAGTGTCCTCCTTTTTGAAAAGGACAAGATCGGCGGCACCTGTTTGAATCGTGGCTGCATCCCGACCAAAGCCTTGATTGAAGCGTCCCGCTTATACCGTGATGCCAAAGAAGGCGAGGTTCTCGGTATCACAGGTGATATTGGTTTTGATTATGAAAAGGTCAATGCGCGCAGGGATGAGGTCGTCGAGAAGCTCAGAAGCGGTGTTGAAAAGATGCTGAAGGCCGATAAGGTCGAAGTTATTAACAAAGAGGCAAAGATCGTTGCCAAGGATCAGATCGAATGTGCTGGCCAGATCTATGAAGGCGAAAACATCATTATCGCCAGTGGATCTGTGACTTCCATTCCGCCGATTGAAGGTATTGAAGAAGCGATCACTTCCGATACGATTCTGGAAGAAGCCTTTGACTTGCCGGAGTCGATGATCATCATCGGCGGCGGCGTCATCGGTTCGGAAATTGCCGATGCCTTAAACGGCTTTGGTTGCAAGATCACGATCATTGAAATGGCCGACCGGCTCATTCCGACGATGGATAAGGACTTGGGTCAGAGACTTGGCATGTTTTTCAAGAAGAAGGGCATTGATGTCTTCTTAAATGCTGCAGTGAAAAAGATCGAAAAAACGGCGGAGGGAAAGAAGGTCCTCTACAGTGATAAGAATGGCAAGGAATGCGAAGTCTGCGCCAAAGAAGTTCTGGTTGCGACCGGGCGAAGGGCGGCCGTGCAAGGACTTGTCAAAGAAGGCCTTGATCTCAAGATCGAGCGCGGTGTCACTGCTGATGCGACAGGAAGAACCAACATCGACAACATTTACGTCATCGGCGATGCCAAGGCGGGCAACATCCAATTGGCCCATGTGGCAAGTGCCCAGGGTGAAAATGTCATCGATACGATCCTGAAACAGAAGGAAAAGATCGACCTGTCTGTCGTACCAAGCGGCATCTATACATCCACCGAGATCGCTTCCGTCGGCATAGGCGAAGACAAACTGAAGGCAGATGGTGTGAACTATCAGGCGAAGAAGGTCTTGACCGGTGCCAATGGCCGCTGTCTGATCGAAAACAGCGAGAGCGGTTTTGTCAAAGTACTGTGCGTAGATGATGTCATCGTCGGCGCTTCAATTGTCGCACCGCATGCCACGGAGCTCATTTCTGAATTGGCTTTGGCCGTACAGAAGAAGATGAGTTTAAAGGAAGTGGAGGAAGTCATCCATCCTCATCCAACGGTGTCCGAGATGATCTGGGAGGCAACAAAATAAAAGTAAAAGGCATATCTCAAGAACGAAGCTGAGATATGCCTTTTTTAAACGGTATTGTTTGACCCTACAGGTTAAACTTGCCTGTGGGTCTTTTCTATTTGGATCGAAAAAGACAAAACTTTGTGAAAACTTAAACGATTTAGTTCGGTTTTGTACCTAAAAAAAGATGAAATTTTTGTGAAAAAGCCTTTAAAATCAGAAAAATATGGTTTAATAAAGTCAGAATTATGACCTGGTATTTTTAGGTCTTGAGCAACATATAATTCTGTTCATTGACATATTCCTGGCTACCGGCAGGAAAGGCGAAGCATTTTTTCTTAACCTAAAAAAGTGCAGAAGGAAACATCATCCAAAGAAAGTGAGGCGTCACATGGATATTGTCGGCATGTCGATTAAGAGTCGTGCAACAGGCAGTCCGGGAGTCATCACAGGCATCAGTAAGGACAAATTGTCCGTCAGTTTCACTTATGCAGGTATCATTGATCTCCCGATCAAAAAGTACGAGGACCTTCTCGAGGTGGAACACGACGTCAAGGAAGCGATTGAAGCTTTCCGCGAATCGATGAAACGTACGAGAAAAAGAAAGGCTGCTGTCACTGAAGAGATCAAGGAGTATTAAGGGTTAGAAAGGTGACGGAGAAAGGGACCATGGCAAAGGAGTCCCCGCACCTTCAAAAAGGAAGATCGAAATGGCAAAGGAGAAGATCTTCCGAAACAATCTCTTTATTACGGTGAGTCTGAAAAGCTGATCTATAAAAGGTCAGGACAACGTATTTGAGTAAAGTATATTTGTCTTGGTCCGTTTTGTTGCGGATCTTACAGATAATGATACTGCCGAATCGATCCTTTTAAGCAGAAGGATCTTTTTTGCTGTAAGGGAAAACTGGTATTAGAATGAAAACGATGAAAAAGATCGTGACTGCAGTATTGTTGTTTGGCATCGATGGATTGATGATGTTTCTGTTTCAGAAATTTCCATCGTTTTTCTTTCCGGCATACCGCACGTTTTCCAAGAAGTGGATCGCCTTTCTTTCCTCTTTGAGCGGCGGCTTGAAGATCGCCGTCTGGGACATCGGTGCACTTGTACTGGCTGTTCTTGCCATAGTAAGTCTGATCTATGTTTTAGTGAAACGAAAATCCTTCTTCAA
This sequence comes from uncultured Bacillota bacterium, assembly GCA_900321955.1. Next base: position 9,974 of record ONXX01000020.1, read on the forward strand.
GTGGTTTCAGAATGTCGTATTGCTTGTTTCGCTTCTGGCTTTTGTCGCCGTGCAGGGCTGGATGCTGAATCACTATGCTCCAAAGCTGAGTGAGGACTTGAATCTGGAGGTTAAGGAATACAGCGTCGATGAACTCTATGCCTGCAGTGAATACTACATGTTGAAGGCTGCGGAATATGCCGATAAGATTGAACGAAAAGACGGTGTGGCTCTTTATCAGGATTTTTATGAGATGGCAAAAATTGCCGGCGCTTCCTATGAAGAGCTGGCCGGGACCTATCCTGTTTTTGAAGGAACTGCTGTACCGGTCAAGAAACTGTCGGTCATTGGCGAATATCTGATGTATAACGGCATCGTCGGCATGTTTATGCCGATCACCGGTGAGGCAGGGGTGCCGGGAAGTGTTCCGGTTGTGCCTCTTGGTTTTACGATGTGTCATGAGGCAGGTCATCGTCTGGGTCTGGCGGGAGAAGAGGAGGCCAACTTTGCTGCCTTCTTAGCTTGTATCTACAACAAGGATGTCCGCTTCCTCTACAGCGGTTATTACAACGCCTTCTCCTACTGTTTCTCCGCATTGTATAGAGCAGACAGCGAAAGGGCCAAATCACTCTTAGAAAGCCATCAGGATGATCCTGGAGTGAAACTGCTTTTGAAGGATCGGCAGGATACAAGTGAATACTATCGGAAATATGATTCGCCGTTGCAGGAGGTTTCCGATCAGATCAACGACACCTATCTCAAGACCTTCTCGCAGAAGGAAGGCATCCGTTCTTACGGCATGGTTGTCGATTACATGATTGCCTGGCACTTAAAAAATCTTGACTAAATAATGTATGATGAAAATAGAAGGAGGGCATGGAATATGAAATACACATCCGCTTCCGCGAACAAGATGATCCGCTTTTTGGAGGACCGCAAGAACTATCTTCTGCAGCAGGAGAGCAATGACAGCCGTTACGTCCTGGCAGAGGATGAAAAGGCGGAAAGGCCTCCCTATGTCTTTAATGACTATAATGCCCAGATCGATGAACTGGATGAAAAGATCCGCAAACTGAAACACGCCTTGAATGTGTTCAATACGACGACCGTTCTGCCGGTGGGCATCAGTATCGATGAAGCTTTGGTGGAGATGGCCCAGTTAAACAAGAAGCTGCCGCGTCTGGATCTGATGCGAAAGGCGAAAAAGAAGACACGCTTAAGCGGTGCCTATTCCTCCAGACGGGACATCGCCGAATACGAGTATCTCAACTACGAACCGAAGGATGTCGATGCGATCTATGAAAGAGATCTGAACCGCGTTCAGACCTTGCAGCTGGCACTCGACAAGGTCAATCAGACGGTTGAGTTTGATTGCGAAGTAGAAGGATAGATCATTTTCCTGCGCACCGTAAACCAACTTACTCAGTACGAGAGACAAAGGTCAGCGTTCAGTGTTTATGATCTTCGTTATTTTCTTATACGTCAGTGTTTCGGTTTAAAGTCGTAGTTTTGGATAGACACCAATTTCATTACGGCAGGCTGCGAAAGCTTAACCGGGATGAAGAAGCAGCGGGTCATAATCATCCCACCCCGCAAAGGAGCTTATTATGAAAGAAGAAAAGAAAAAAGAAAATAAAGAAATCAATGAGGAAGAACTGCTCAAGAAGGTAGAAAAGGCAGCCAAAAGAGGAAGTGCAGCAGCGGGTTTCAGGAACATCCTTTTGCAGGCTCTGCCGACACTTCTGGCAATCGGCTTATTAGCCTGGTTCATCGTGCCTAAGATCAATGCCATCTCTGATGGTTTGAACGGCTTCTTCCATTTTGATGAACCGGTCGAAGGTCATGATATGACGATCGACAACGATTCCATATTCGGTTATACGGCAGCTGATTTTGAAGAGGCGATTCTGGGCGATGGCAGTCAGCTTCAGAAACTGGAAGTCTATACGCAAAAGGTGTCCGATGTTTCCGTGATTACCGATATGATCCGTTCGAAAAATGCCGAAATCCAGGAGATCGAGATTGAGCGGGTGAAAAAGGAAGGGGATGCGTACCCATGCGCGATCCTGAACCTGCGCAAGGACGAGGTCACGGTCCGCACCGGAAGATCCTATCGGGAGATCATCGAACACAACGGAGGAGCCGCCATAGCGGCTCTTACTGACGACAATAGAATTATTATGGTCAAGCAGTACAGAAAAGCTGCGAAGAAGGTCATGCTTGAGGTCCCGGCGGGCAAGCGGGACGGCGCGGAGAGCGGCGAAGAAGTGGCCCGCAGGGAGCTCAGGGAGGAGACCGGCTTCACCGCGGAGCGGCTCATCCATCTCA
>ONXX01000232.1 GCA_900321955.1 uncultured Bacillota bacterium
GTTGGGCTGTCCGCCCATTAAAGCGGTACGCGAGCTGGGTTCAGAACGTCGTGAGACAGTTCGGTCCCTATCTGTTGTGGGCGTTGGAAATTTGAGGAGCGCTGTCCCTAGTACGAGAGGACCAGGATGGACGGACCTATGGTGCACCAGTTGTTTCGCCAGAAGCATAGCTGGATAGCTAAGTCCGGATCGGATAAACGCTGAAGGCATCTAAGCGTGAAACCGACTCCAAGATGAGATTTCCCATTCACTTGATGAAGTAAGACCCCTCGAAGACTACGAGGTTGATAGGTCAGAGATGTAAGCATGGCGACATGTTAAGTTGACTGATACTAATAGGTCGAGGATTTTATCATAAGAAAATATTGTAAGAAAACGTACTTATCCCATAGCTTGTGTGTATTCAGTTTTGAGGGAACGAATAGTTCTCTTTTGATCCGGTGACAATGGAGAAGTGGTCACACCTGGTCCCATCTCGAACCCAGAAGTTAAGCACTTCATCGGCGAGCATAGCTACTCATATGCACACCTGGTCCCATCTCGAACCCAGAAGTTAAGCACTTCATCGGCGAGCATAGCTACTCATATGGATAGTGAATCAAGCACGTTGCCGGTTAAAGACCTCTACGATGTAGAGGTTTTTTTATTTCTTATTATGAGTTATACTGTAAAAGCTATGATTACAAAAAACGAGAGAGAAACGATCGAATTGGGAAAGAAACTTGCCTTGGCTTTGCCGAAAGGCAGCACGATCGCCTTGAAGGGCGATCTGGCCGGTGGCAAGACAACTTTTACCAAGGGTATCGGCGAAGCACTTCATGTCAAGGAAGTGATCAATTCGCCGACTTTTACCATTTTGAAGATCTACCAGGGTGATCTTCCCCTCTATCATATCGATGCCTACCGTTTGGAAAACAACGACTATGACCTGGGCATCAGTGAATACGAAGATGAGGGGATCATGGTGGTGGAATGGCCTGAATACTACGCCAATTATCTTCCGAAAGAATATATGGAAGTGCGCTTTACTTATATCGATGATGATACCAGGGAGATCGAATTTATCCCCCATGGCGAACAATATGAAAAGATCTTAGAGGAATTACAATGCTGACACTGTGTATCGATACCGCTTATAAATATCTGACCTGTGTTCTGATCAAGGATGATCAGATCCTTTCTTCTTATTCCAAGGAGTGTTTCAAAAAACAGTCGGAAGAAGTTTTTCTTGCCTTGAATGAAGTCTTTGAAAAGGCGGCTGTTGACCGCCGTTCCATTGATTCCATATGCATCTCCGAAGGTCCCGGCTCTTATACCGGTGTGCGTATCGCCATGACCATCGCCAAAGTGATGGGTGAAATGTTACCGTGTGATGTCTATACGATCTCGACACTGCGTCTTTATGCCGCCAATCGAAACAATGTCATGGTTGTCATGGACGCCAGGGCAGACCGCGTTTATTGCGGCATCTATGATGGCGACAAGATCATCAAAGAAGATGCGGCCGTGGCCATCAAGGAACTTGATGTCGGCGATTATCTAGTCGTCGGCGATGGTTCGCTTGTAGGCAAGGAAAATAATTACGGCGACATCCCGCAGGCCTTCCTCAATACGAAGAAGCTGTGGAAGAAGGCAGATCAGATTGCCTATCTTGTCCCGAAGTATCTGAAAGAAAGTGAGAGCTACTATCGATGATCGAACTGATGAAAGCAGAAGACCTTGAACAGGTCCTTGAAATAGAAAACGAATCTTTTTCCAATCCGTGGAGCCGTAAATACTTCCTCAATGAGATCGAAAATCCCGATTTAAGTGAAATCTACGTCGATATCATCGATGGTCAGGTCGTCTCCTATGGTGATCTGTGGTATATGTTTGAAAACTGCGATCTGACCAAGATCGCCGTGCGTCCTTCCATGCGCCATAAAGGCTATGGCCGCAAGATGATGAAGCATCTGATATCGACGGCCAGAAACAGAGGCTGCGAATTCATGCATCTGGAAGTCAATGTCAATAATAAGGATGCGCTCGCCTTATATGAAGCGTATGAATTTGAGACGGTGCGCACCAGAAAACGCTACTACGAAAACGGCGATGATGCCTATGATATGATCAAGGGTCTGATTCAGGAGTCGCAGCCAAGAAAAGTATTGGCCATTGAATCGAGCTGCGATGAGACGGCCTGCGCGATCAT
>ONXX01000207.1 GCA_900321955.1 uncultured Bacillota bacterium
GAATCGAGTTTTCAATCATCGGACCGATGACTTCTCGTTCCCTGGAAACCGAATTCAAGGAGAAGGCAAAGACGCTGTCCTTGATCAAGGAATTCTTCAAGGCCACAATAAACAACAATACCTGAGAGATCAAGGAAGCCACCGCGATCATCACTAAACCCGAATTGAACAGATAGACAAAGACCGCCGTCAGGCTCAGCTTGGTCAGAATGACCATCAGATTTAATTTGAAGATCAGCTTGGCATTGCCCCTCGCCCGTTCCACGGCAATATAGACGTTATTCAGAAACTGAACGACCATCGTCAGTAATTGAACAATAAAGTAGGATGTGCCAACGGCAATCAAAGAATCCGGTGTGCCGGCCAGTTTTAAGAAACGGCCGGTAAAGGGAAGAATACCCACTAACATCAATACGCCGACACTGAAGCACAGGATATACAAAGACGAGATGCGCTTCTTGACCAGATCCAGATTCCCCTGGCCAAAGGCATGGGAGATCTTGATGCCGGCACCGACCGCCAAACCACCGCCGACGGCCGATAAGATGTGGTTCAATTGCGACAGATAGGCAACGGCCGAGACTGATTCCTTGGAGATGTGGGCAGCCATCATCGTGTCCAAGATCGCAAAAATCTGCGACAGCATCTGATACATTGCCAGAGGCATGCCGATATAGAGGATGACCTTCCACATATTGTCGTTGAGCGACATATGAAGGTATTTTTCATCTCTTGAAGAGAGCTTTTTTCCGTTTCCCTTTTCCATAAAGTTCAATTCAAAAGAATACACTGTTTTGTGTCTTTTGGCCAGAAGAATTATCCCTTTTTACCATTCATAACAAAAGCCAAAGGCATTATTCCTTTGGCTTGTCTAAACTAATATTTTTCGTCCTCTTCTTCTCTGCGCAGGAAGAAGAACAATGCGAACAACAACAATAACAGAATCAGCACTCCACCGCCGATCCATAAGAGGAGCCAAGGAAGACTGGATTTTTCTTCGCTGTATCTTCTTTCTGATTGATCTCCGGTTCCGGCCAATTTTCTTCAATCGGCTTTTCTTTTTTATTGTCGATCGGTTCCTTTTCTTCCATCTCCTGCTTGTGTTCTTCCGCCTTTTTTCTTGGCGTAGATCTTCTGCGGCAGATAGGCGCTGTTGTCAAAGATATCATCCGATCTTGGATATTCCTCCCTGCGATCCGGTTCCGGTTCATCCGGCTTCAGGATATTTCACATTTTTATTCGTAGTTAACAATCTTTCGTGTAAGATTGCCTACGATTGAATTCTTTCATGATAGAATAGTGCCAATTAATTGCCAAAGGAGCGAAAAAATGAGAAGAGATGCCAGAAGAGTCGATGTTTCCGCTTTGATGCAGTGCTGCATTGACTTAAAACCGACAAGAAAAGAAAACGAAGTCTACATCAATCAGAAGATCGATGTCACAAAGCTCGTCCAGTTCATCGAAGAAAGCAAGAAACAAGGAAGCCACTATACCTACTTCCACGCTTTTTTGACCGCCATCGGCAAGGTCATGTACAACCGTCCCAAGCTCAACCGCTTCATTTCCAACCGTCATATGTATGAACATAAGGATATTCTCTTGTCCTTTGTCGCCAAAATGAGTCTGGATGATAAGAGTGAAGAGATGATGTTGACGATCCCGATCGAGGAAACCGACACGATGGAAAGCATCGCTGCCAAGACGGCTGCCAAGGTAGAAAAACTCAGGAGTGTCAAAGCGGAAAAAGCCGGTGCCAATTCTGCCGCCGATGTCTTGGGTAAGATGCCAAACATCATCCGCGTGCCGATCTTTGTGATCGTCAAAGTCTTAGGCAAGTTTGGCTTATTACCGGATTCTCTCACCTCCAACAACATCTATTTCTCTTCAATGATCATCTCAAATCTCGGGTCTATTCACTGCGGTGCCATCTATCACAACCTGGCCGACTTTGGCACCTGTTCCTCCCTCACCGCCATCGGGGAGATCGAAAACGAAAAGCACATTGATGAGCAGGGAAATGAATCCGTTCATAAAGTCTGTGAATTTGGCATCACCTTGGATGAGCGGATTGGCGATGGCTTCTATTTCGCCCGCAGTGTACAGATGATCGAACACATCTTACAAAACCCGGAAATGTTGATGGAACCCATCAGCACCAAAATCACCATATAAAAAGACAAAGGGAGAACTCAGCGAGTTCTCCCTTTTTTGAATACGTTTTTTGAAAAATTTTAATACTTGCTGTGGACGATGTCCATGAATTCCTTAACCTTAGCCGGATCAATGCGATCGCCCGTCTTGAAGCCTCTGCCGACGATGACGCC
>ONXX01000003.1 GCA_900321955.1 uncultured Bacillota bacterium
ATCGACACCAATCTGTTCATGCACAATATCCGCGATCTGCTCGATGGCAAGGAAGTGGATCTGCCGCGCTTTGATTTCAATGAAACAAGAAAAGTCTTTGGTGAGCGGATGACCAGGATCGGCAAAGATCAGCTCATCGTCATCGAAGGCATTCACGGCATGAATGATGAACTGACCGCCAACATCGATGAAAGCGACAAGTTCAAGATCTACATCTCGCCGTTCACGCCGATCTCCATCGACCACCACAACCGCATTTCGACCACCGATGCCAGAATGTTAAGAAGACTGGTGCGCGACTACAAGTTCCGCAATTCGCCAGCCCAAAGGACCATCTCAATGTGGCCGAAGGTCAGAGCTTCGGAGGATGCCAACATCTTCCCGTACAACTCCAAGGCGGATGTCTTCTTCAATTCCAACTGCATCTATGAGTATGCCGTACTAAAAAAATACGCTGAGCCGCTCTTGAAGCGCATCAAACGTGAGGAGCCGGAGTATTCCGAGGCACAGCGGATGCTGAGTTTCTTGAAGTATTTCGATCCGATCTATGATGAATACATCATTCCAAACAATTCGATCCTAAGAGAATTCATCGGCGGATCGGTCATCGTCAAGTAGAAAAAACCCGCTGGCTTTCGCTAGCGGGTTTTCATGTCTTCTTTGATCTTATTGAAGGTCTCATCGGAGATGACGTGTTCGATGCGGCAGGCATCTTCTTCTGCCGTTTCCGGCGAGACGCCGATCTTGGTGAAATAGTCGGTCAGGATCAGGTGTCTTTCATAGATCTTGTCGGCGATCTTAAGACCCTTTTCCAGTAAAGTGATGTGGCCTTCCTCGTCGATGTCGATGTAGTTTTCGGTTTTCAGATTTTTCATTGCCCTGGAAACCGATGGCTTGGAGAAGCCCATCTTGCGGGCAACGTCGATCGAACGGACGACACCGTTTTTCTGAGAAAGGACATGGATTGTTTCGAGATACATTTCTGCTGATTCTTGAATGTTCATACCTTCATTATAGCGCATTCCGACAAGAGGAATGTTTTTTTGATTTTAGGGGAAAACTCGTTGACAGGTTAGGTAGTGCTAACTATAATATATTTAGTTAGACGATGCTAACTGAGGAGGCTTGGGATATGCTGCCACTGACATATGCAAACAAAAACGAAACAAACATTATCAAGAAGGTTTCAGGAAAACCGGAGGTTCGCCAGCATCTGGCCGATCTGGGTTTTGTTGCCGGAACACCGATCAACGTGATCAGTGATGTGAACGGCGCTTTGATTGTGTGTGTCAAGGATACGAAAGTAGCTTTGGATAAGCAGCTGGCTTCCAAGATCATGATTTAACAAAGAAGGGGAAAGATATGAAGACATTAAAAAATGTACCTGTGGGAGAGACCTGCAAAGTAAAGAAACTTCATGGCGAAGGCGCCATCAAGCGCCGCATCATGGACATGGGTGTCACCAAGAATGTTGAGATCTATGTCAGAAAACTGGCGCCGCTGGGTGATCCGATCGAGGTCACGGTCAGAGGCTATGAATTATCCATTCGTAAAGCGGATGCAGAAATGGTGGAGGTCTACTAAAAGAGTATGGAATTAAGAATAGCTTTAGCGGGAAATCCTAACAGCGGTAAGACAACGCTGTTCAATGCCTTGACCGGTTCCAACCAGTATGTCGGTAACTGGCCGGGTGTCACTGTTGAAAAAAAGGAAGGTAAGTTAAAAGGTTATGACAACGTCACGATCACTGACTTACCGGGTATCTACTCTCTTTCTCCATATACGCTGGAAGAGGTCGTTGCCAGAGAATATCTGATCAAAGAAAGACCAAATGCGATCTTAAACATCGTCGATGGTACAAACCTCGAAAGAAACCTGTATCTGACGACTCAATTAACTGAACTGGGCATCCCGGTTGTTGTCGCCATCAACATGATGGACCTGGTCGACAAGAAGGGTGACGAGATTGATCTGGAATTACTGGAAAAGCAGATGGGCGTCAAATTCGTTTTCATCTCCGCTTTAAAGGGAACCAACATCGATAAGGCGGCCGCTGCAGCGGTGGAAGCTGCCAAGAACGGCAAGGCCATTCCGATGCACACCTTTGCCGGCAATGTCGAACATGCCCTGGCACATATCGAAGAGGCTTGTGTCCACAATCTGCCGGAAGAACAGCAGCGCTGGTATTCGATCAAACTGTTTGAACGTGACGACAAGGTCATGGAAGCTTTGAAGCTTGACAAGAAGACCCTCGATCACATCAATAAGGATATCGAAGCAGTGGAAAAGGAAATGGATGATGATTCCGAATCGATCATCACCAACGAAAGATATATCTACATCGGTGAACTCTTAAAGGGGATCTATAAGAAGAAATCCACTCAGGGTCTGACGACTTCCGACAAGATCGATAAGATCGTCACCAACCGTATCCTGGGTCTGCCGATCTTTGCGGCCATCATGACCTTTGTCTACTGGCTGGCCATGGGCCCGTTCGGAACCTTCCTGACCGACTGGACCAACGACGTCTTTGCCGGCTGGCTGACCGAAGGTGCTGCCGGCATCATGGAAAGCTTAGGCGTTTCCGATTGGCTGGTCTCTTTAGTCGCTGACGGTATCGTCGGCGGTGTCGGTGCCGTCTTAGGCTTCGTACCGCAGATGCTGGTACTGTTCTTAATGTTATGTATCCTGGAAGATGTCGGTTATATGGCACGTGTTGCCTTCATCATGGACCGTATCTTCCGTAAATTCGGTCTGTCCGGTAAGTCCTTCATCCCGATGCTGATCGGTTCAGGCTGTGGCGTTCCGGCTGTTATGTCAACCAGAACGATCGAAAACGAACGTGACCGCCGTATGACGATCATGACTACCTGCTTCATTCCGTGTGGTGCCAAGCTGCCGATCATCGGTCTGATCGCCGGTGCGATCTTCAACAACGCCTGGTGGGTATCGGCTTCTGCCTACTTCATCGGTGTTGCCTCGATCATCATCTCCGGTATCATTTTAAAGAAGACAAAACTGTTTGCGGGCGATCCGGCTCCGTTTGTCATGGAACTTCCGCCTTACCATGTTCCGTCCTTATCCAATGTCTTAAGAGGAACCTGGGAAAGAGGCTGGTCCTTCATCAAGCGTGCAGGTACGGTCATCGTTCTTTCTTCCGTCGTTATCTGGGTACTCAATTCGCTCTCCTTTGAAGGCGGCTTGCATTATCTGGGTGAAGATGGTGAAGGTGCTTCCATTCTGGAAAACATCGGTTCTCTGTTTGCCTGGATCTTTGCGCCGTTAGGATTCGGCACATGGCAGGCAACGGTTGCGACGATCTTGGGATTAGTTGCCAAAGAAGATGTCGTCGGTACCATCGGTACTTTGATCTCCATGGAAGATCTGCCTGACCTCGTTGACGCCGGCGAAAACATCGCAGGTGTCCTGGATGTCTTCTTCAACGGCTCTGCTGTTGCCGGCTTTGCCTTCATGGTATTCAACCTCTTGTGTGCTCCTTGTTTCGCTGCAATGGGTGCCATCAAGCGTGAAATGAACAACGCGAAGTGGACAGCCATCGCCATCGGTTACATGTGTGTCTTCGCTTATGCGGTTGCCTTATGCATTTACCAGATCGGTTCTGCTTTGAACGGTCAGGTTCATGTCCTTGGTCTGATCTGTGCGATCGCCATCATCGCCTTTGCGGTATACATGCTGTTCAAGCCTTACAAGGAATCTGAAAAACTGACTCAGACTATAGAAGTCGACTGATAGAAAGGGGGCGTCTGTGGAACTGATCAGAACACATCTTGGCGATATCATAACCATCCTATGCGTTGTATTACTCCTGTATGTATGCGCAAGAAGTCTCTTCGGCCACGGACGGTCCAAAGGCTCCTGTGCCTGCTCAGGCAAGTGCGCGACTTGCGCATTGCGCTATGTGCATGGCATGGAACGCAAAGTATGAAAGTGCTCTTTGAGCACTTTTTTACTGCCTGTTTTTGCAAAACAAAGATGTTACTTTCGGTAAAAAGTGATAGAATCTATTTAGGTACTTGCGATGTCCGCGGGCTGATTTACGGCAAAGCATAATATCAATTTGCAGGATTGACCAGGTGCTTTTATATTCTTGAAGGTGGTGTAGAAGATGAAACTGACAGGAAACCAGATCATGTATCTTTTGACGATTAAAAAGATCAGTAACAGCAAGCATGTCATCCGCAGTGTTGATGTTGCTTCACAGATGGAATACTCCAGAGCGAGTATCCATAAGATGCTTGGAACTTTAAAAAAGCTGAAGCTGATCGACCAGGAATACTATGGTTCGATCAAACTGACTTCACTGGGTTCCAGAGTGGCAAATGCATACCAGAAAAAGTATGACACGATCGTTTCAGCTTTGCAGGGAACGGTGAATTTGCCGGAGGGCTATAATCTCGGTATTTGTTATCTGGCTGAACTGATGTAGTTCACCGGAACGGTTTCTTTGCAGGAAACCATGGAAGGACAGAACAGGAAGTGGTGTTCTGTTTTTTTATGCCCTGATGTTCGATTGAAACAAAAGAACAGGAAAACAGGCATATAATGATGGATATGAAACGCCGCAATGTCGATATGCTGGAAGGAGATCTCTGGCTGAATGTTCTCCTGTTTGCGATACCGGTCATGCTGTCGGGCATCCTGCAGCTGCTTTTCAATGCGATCGATATGATTGTGGTGGGAAAGTTTTCCGGTTCGGCTTCGATGGCTGCGGTCTCTTCGACCGGTTCTTTGATCAATCTGGTGACCAATCTGTTCATCGGCCTTTCGGTGGGCAGCAGCGTTTGTATTGCCCGCAGGATCGGCAAGGGACTTTATGATGAAGTCGGCAAGGCCGTCCACACATCGATCGCCATCTCTTTCGGCGCCGGCACGGTTCTGATGATCATCGGCATCCTTCTTTCCAGGACCTTCTTGCAGATGATGGGTTCCCCTGCGGATGTCATCGATCTTTCCGCCTTGTATTTAAGAATCTACTTTATCGGCATGCCCGGTACGATGGCTTATAACTTCGCTTCCGCAGTTCTAAAGGCCAAGGGCGATACCAAGCGTCCGTTGATCGCTCTGACGATTGCCGGTGCTTCCAATGCCTTGCTGAATCTGGCTTTTGTCATCCTCTTTAAGATGGATGTGGCCGGCGTCGGTCTGGCTTCCGCCATCTCGGCCTATATCTCGGCAGTCATTGTTTTACTTACATTAATTAAGGATGACGGCATGGTCAATCTGGATATCCGCCACCTTTACATCGATATGGACGCTTTAAAGGAGATCATGCAGGTAGGTGTTCCGGCCGGCGTGCAGTCGACGATCTTTTCGATCTCCAATGTCGCCATACAGTCTTCCGTCAACAGTTTCGGCCGTATTGTCATGGCCGGCAACGGCGCAGCCGGTTCGATCGCCGATTTCGTCTATACGGTCATGAATTCCTTCTATCAGACCTGTCTGACTTTCACGTCACAAAACATCGGTGCCGGCAAATACAAGCGGGTCTCCAGGATCTTGCTTGTCTGTCTGGTCATGGTCATCGGCTTTGGCGTGGTCATCGGCAATATCACCTATCTGTTGGGTACGCCGCTTCTCAGCATCTATTCCGATGATCCGGAGGTCATCGCAGCCGGTTTGATTAAATTACGGATCTTTTGCCGTCCTTACTTTATCTGCGGCATCATGGACTGTCTGGTCGGTTCACTCAGAGGCATGGGTTATTCGATCTTCCCGATGATCACTTCGCTCTTGGGATCCTGTGCCTTCCGTCTTCTTTGGATCGCCACCTATTTTGCCTCCCAACGCACGATCGATGTCTTATATTATTCCTATCCTTTGAGCTGGTCGATTACCGCTCTGGTCCATCTGTGCACCTTCCTGTACGGCTACAGCCGCCTGAAAAAGAAGATGCAGGCGGGTAATGTTACCGTCTGATTTGATTGTTATATAATGGTAATAGCAGGTAAATTATGATTAAGAACGATTTTGAAAAATGGAATCAGGATGACTGGCTGGCGAAAGAGATCGCCAGAGAATCCAGGATTTCTGCCTGGGATCTGGATGAAGGGAAAAACCTGAAACGCGAACATGAACGTGACTGCGAAGCCAGAGAACTTGCCGGAGAGCACTATGAAAATCATCTGGGAAGAAAAAACGCTTCTCAAAAAGGGATACAGGGCAGACTGTCCCCCTGGTTTTTCATTGATCTGGCGTTTCTGGTCATTCTGATCATGATGAATGCCTTTTTGCCAAGGCCGTCCTATTTTCCGGTGGCCTTCCTGTTTTTAGCCCTCAACCCGGGCATCTTTATCTGGCTCTTCTTGCTTAGAAGGACGCCGAGCAAGGCTTATCTGATCACCGTATTGATCATAGCGCTTGTCTTACAACTGTTCATGTCTGTCGGAGGCGATTTCCGCTCCCTCAGATTCTTACTATGGAGGTTATTCAGATGAAAGTAGTTATATTCTTGATTTTACTTCTGGTCATCATTGCGGTCATCGCATTGACTTCGCTTTGCATCGTTCCACAGGGAAATGCCTGGGTCATTGAACGTTTAGGTAAGTATTCTGCGACCTGGCATGCCGGACTGCATCTCAAGACGCCGATTCTGGAAAGGATCGTGCGCAAGATCTCTTTGAAGGAACAGGTTGCCGACTTTGAACCGCAGTCAGTTATCACCAAGGATAACGTCACAATGAACGTTGACTCGGTCGTCTACTTCCAGGTCATCGATCCGGAAGCTCTGACCTATGGCGTGGAACGTCCGATCGCTGCCATCGAAAACCTTTGTGCAACGACTTTAAGAAACATCATCGGTTCAATGACGCTCGATGAAACACTGACGTCAAGAGAAAAGATCAACAACGAGACGATCAAGGTCCTGGATGAAGCCACCAATAAGTGGGGCATTGATATCACCCGTGTGGAAGTGCAGAACATCACTCCGCCGAAATCCATTCAGGAAGCCATGGAGAAGCAGATGAAGGCCGAACGTGAAAAGCGTGCCGTCATCTTGACTGCCGAAGGTGAAAAACAATCCGCCATCACCAGAGCCGAAGGTGAAAAGGAATCTGCCATCTTAAGAGCCGATGCGGTCAGAGAAGAGCGCATCCGTACCGCCCAGGGTGAAGCGGAAGCCATACGCGCTGTTGCGGAAGCCCAGGCCAAGGCCATTGAAATGGTCAACCAGGCTGCTCCTAGCAAGGCGTACCTGTCGATCCGTTCCATGGAAGCGGCGGAAAAGATGGCCAATGGCCAGTCGACCAAGATCATCGTTCCTTCCAATCTGCAGGATGTCACGACACTGGCAACCCTGTTCAAGGAAAGCGAATAAGGTCGTTTAAGAAAAAAACAATTACTATGGCAGGGACGGTCTTCCGTCCCTGTTTCTAAGCGGACTCAAGCGCCCTTGAGCAATATTGAATTTTGGCTTGAGACAATATAAAATTATGTATATCGTTTGAAAAAATGAACGGTGAAACGGAGGCAGAATGAACGCTGTATGTGGAAATGCATATGCCGTAAAAGGCTTTCTTCAGCTGAGTCTTGCACTGAGCGGTCAAAAATTTTTTTCTGCCGATAAGTTGCCGTTTTTTCTTTGCCCGGAGGCAAAGAGATGAAGCTGAGAATCTATCTGATCACTGCCGCCATTGCGCTTATCCTGGCGGTCTGCGGCTGGTTCATCGATCCCAAGATCTCCTATGGACTTCTTTTGTCGGCATGCAGCTCTTTGGTAAACATATTGCTGCTGACAATATCGATGAAATCGGCGATCGGAACGGAAACCGTAAATTACGCCGCACTGATGACCGGCAATATCCTGCGTTTCGGGATCCTGCTGGCGGTGATCTTTGTGGCTGTTAAGAATCCGCAGTACTTCAACATGATCGGCGTGGCTGTCGGATTTACATTATTTTTTATCGCATTGCTGATCGATGCGTTAAGCAGAAAGAGGAGGAAAACGGTATGAAACTACAGACAACGGTCTTTACCGTAGCGATCGTGACGATCTTCATGGCTGCCGTTCTTTTCTATATCAATAAGAAACTGAAGGAGTTTGATCCCTTGAGTGAACCAAAGGGCATCGTCCTTCTGGTCATCATGTATGCGGAAATGATCGACAACATGGTCAAAGGAAAGACCAACGAGCGGGTCGCCCGTTATCTGACTCCCTACATCATGACGGTGGCTGCCTACATCTTCCTGTGCAACATTTCAGGTCTCTTCGCCCTGGAGACACCGACGTCCAATCTGTCGGTCACCCTGGTGCTGGCGGCTGTGACCTGCATCCTGATCGAAGTCTATTCGGCAAAGGAAAGAGGCACCAAGGGCTACATCAAATCCTGGTTTGAACCGTTTGCCCCGTTTGTCATTCTGAATGTCATGTCGAAGTTCTCGACCCTGTTGTCGCTCTCGCTTCGTCTGTTCGGCAACATCCTTTCCGGCGGTATCTTAATGTCGGTCATCTACCAGATGCTGGGTTCGATCTCCAAGATGATTCCGCTGATCGGCAAGTTCAATATCTTCGGGGTGGTCATTGCCCCGGTCCTGCATTTCTACTTTGACTTATTCTCAGGTGTCATGCAGGCATTCATCTTTATCACGTTAACGATCTCATTCATAGGCAAGGAATTGCCTAATAAATAAAGTACGAGGAGGAAAAATTATGGAAAAAGCGTTAATGGCATTTGCAGCAGCACTTTGTGTTTGCGGCGGTTGTGTCACAGGTATCATGGAAGGCAAGGTTGCTGTCCAGGCTGTCGAGTCGATCGGCAAGAACCCGGATGCGGCCGATAAGATCCAGTCTATGGCTATCGTCGGTGCTGCGATTTCCGAAACATGTGCTATTTACTGTCTGCTTGTCGCTTTCCTGATTATCTTTATCTTAGGAGCATAAGATGAATATCGTAGATATTCTGGAACTCCTTGTCCCGGATGTCTGGACAGCCCTGACCCAGCTTTGTGCGACAGCACTGCTGTTTTTCCTGATGTACAAGCTGGCCTGGAAACCGGTCAAGAAGATCCTGGACGAAAGAAGCAAGTTTGAACAGCAGAAGCTTTCCGAAGCTGCCGCTCTCAAGGAAGAGAACGAAAAGATCCACGAACAGGCCAAGGATATCATTTCCGATGCCAACCGTTCGGCGGAAGCGATCGTCAAGGATGCCCGCGACGAGGGTCAGACCATCAAGAACGAGCTGATCGAAGAAGGGAAGAAGCAGTCTGCCCAGCTTCTGGAAAACGCAAGACACGACATGGAACTGCAGCGCACCAAGATGATGGAAGAGATGCGTTCCGAGATCGTCGATACCGCTATTACGGCTGCCGAAAAAGTCCTCGAAAGCAAGATCGATTCCGATGCCGAGAAACAGAGCATCAACTCTTTTGTCAAGGAAGTGATCAATAAATGAACGTCCGTATCAGTACTTATGCAAGAAGGCTGATGGAACTGGTCACGCAGGAAGATCTGATCGATGTCTGCTACAAGGATCTCAAAGAGATCAATGACGAGATCAACAGCGATGAGGAACTGCTGAAGTTCATCACCTCTGCCGACAAGAGCATTGATGAGAAAAAGGCCAGACTCCAGGAGATTTTTGAAAACGATCTGGATGAAGCCGTGCTTCATGCCTTTTTTCTTGTCGTCGAACAGATCCCGCGCAAACATATGGAAGCCGAACTCATCCATGAGTTCCTTTCTTACTATTACCGGACCAGGGGCATCGTTTTCGGCGCTGCCTATTCGGCCAGAAAAATTGCGGAAGGCGATCTGCTGATCCTGGAAGATGCCTTCTCCAAAAAGCTTGCACAGCGGATCAAACTGGAAAACAAGGTGGATCCGTCTTTGCTTGGCGGCGTCAAGGTCATCATCAACGATACGGTCTGGGACGGCACCTACCGTTCCAAGATCAACGATCTGCGGAGTGCGCTTCTTAATGTTGAACTCGACGAGAATTCTTCCGATCTGGGTCTTGACCTGGAAAACGAAGTCAAAGAATACAAGCTCGATCCGATCCGGACTGATTCCAATCAGACGACCGGTTATGTCACTTCGATCGCCGATGGTGTTGCCAACATCAGCGGCATCTATCAGGCGATGGCCGGTGAGCTGCTCAATATCGGCGAAACCAAGGCCATGGTCATGGACCTGGAAGAAGACAACATCGCTGCCGTTCTTTTGGGCAACGACAAGGATATCGTCAAGGGTACCCAGGTTTCTTCGACCGGCAAGGTCGTGGAAGTTCCGGTCGGCGATGAACTGTTAGGAAGAGTTGTCGATGCCTTGGGCCGTCCGATCGACGGCAAGGGCGTTATCAAGACGACGGAAACCAGACAGATCGAAGTTGCTGCGCCGGGTGTTATCGACCGCAGCCCGGTCAACGAACCTTTACAGACCGGTATCAAGATCATCGACTCGATGATCCCGATCGGCAAGGGTCAGCGTGAGCTGATCATCGGTGACCGCCAGACCGGCAAGACGGCGATCGCCATCGATACGATCATCAACCAGCGCGGCAGAAACGTGAAGTGTATCTATGTCGCCATCGGTCAGAAGAACTCGACGGTCGCCCAGATCATTGAAAAACTCAACAGCTACGGTTCCATGGCCTACACGACGGTCGTCGTGGCCGGTGCCAGCGAACTGGCTTCCTTACAGTACATTGCGCCATACTCAGGCTGTACGATCGGTGAATACTGGATGTCCAAAGGGGAAGACGTTCTGATCATTTACGACGATCTTTCCAAACATGCGGTCGCTTACCGTACCCTGTCCTTATTATTAAGGAGGCCTCCGGGAAGAGAAGCCTTCCCTGGTGATGTCTTCTACCTGCATTCAAGACTGCTGGAAAGAAGCGGCAAGCTTTCAAAGCGTCTGGGTGAAGGAAGCTTAACCGCGCTTCCGATCATCGAAACGCAGGCGGGTGATATCTCCGCTTACATTCCGACAAACGTCATTTCCATCACGGACGGACAGATCTTCCTTCAGACGGAAATGTTCAACTCCGGCATTCGTCCGGCCATCGATTACGGTCTTTCCGTATCGCGTGTCGGTTCGTCTGCCCAGATCAAGGCAATGAAGAAAGCCTCTTCCTCTTTGAAACTGGATCTTTCCCAGTATCAGGAAGTGCTGGATTTTGCCCAGTTTGGTTCTGACCTGGATCCTTCGACCAGAGCCCGTATCAATCACGGTTCCCATCTGGTGGAAATGTTGAAACAGCCGCAGTACGCGCCAATGTCCACTGCCGATCAGATCATCCTCTTGCTGGCCGGGAAGCTCAATCTCCTCGATGAGATCCCGCTCAATGAGATCAAGGAATATGAAGAAGAGCTGCTGAAAGAAATGAACAGTGTACACCGCGATCTGATGGAAGAGATCGAAACCAAAAAAGACATCGACGAGGAGCTGATGGAAAAGCTCACGTCGACGATAACGGTATTTACAACGAGATTTAAATTAATTGAATAAACTATGGCCGGACAGATCAGTGCAATCAAGAAGAGACTGCAGACCGTCAATTCGACGCGAAAACTGACCAATGCTACAGAGCTTGTGGCGACGGTAAAACTGCAGAAATACAACACGAAAACGCGTCTCAACGAGGAATATTCCAAAAACCTCAGGCGTTTTATTATGCTTGCGCTGAAAGGAAAGGGACCGGAAGTGGAGGACAATCCTTATCTGGTCTCCCACGACATTCAAAATCCTCTTTACATCGTCATTACTTCCAATTCAGGTTTATGCGGAAGCTACAACCTGGAAGTGCTGAAGTTTGTCGAGGAACATGTCTCCAAGGACGTACCGATCTTTGCGATCGGAACGATCGGCTATAACTGGCTGATGAAGAACGACTACCTGGTCGTCAAACGCTACGACGAACTGGAAGATCTGCAGCCAAGCATCTTGAACACGATGATCGACAACATCCTCACCCTGTATACGCAGTTTGAGATGAACGAGATCAATGTCGTCTACACCAAATACATCAATACGCTCACCTATGAGCCGACGCTGATGAAGCTTCTGCCTTTACAGATGGCAAATGAAGACGAAACAGACGAGACGCTCCTATTGGAACCAAGCCGCAACGAAGTGCTGGACGAGCTGATTCCGATGTATATCTCTTCTCAGATCTATGTTGCCTTCCTGGAGGCAAAGACTTCTGAGAATGCAGCCAGACGAAACGCAATGAATCAGGCAAACAAGAACGCAGACAAGCTGATCAATGAGCTTCAGCTTTATTACAACAAAGCCAGACAGGCAGCCATCACTCAGGAAATGAACGAGATCGTGGCTTCCTCAGGAAGAAAGGCAAGGGAAGAATCATGAACGAAAATATAGGAGAAGTCGTATCGGTCATCGGCCCGGTCGTCGATATGCGCTTTAATGACCGGCTGCCGAAACTCTATAACGCGATCATCATCCCTTTCAACGACCAGACGATCACCTGTGAAGTGGAACAGGATATCGGCGATGATAAAGTCAGATGCATCGCTCTTTCGCAAACCAACGGTCTCACCAGAGGCATGAAGGCGATCGATACCGGCAAGGCCATTCAGGTCCCGGTCGGTAAAGCGATCTTGGGAAGAATGTTCAATCTGCTTGGCCAGCCGATCGACGGTCTGGAAGAACTGCAGGGGGATGTGGAAAAAGACATCATTCACAAACCCGCTCCTTCTTTTGAGCAGCAGCAGACGAAAGTCGAGATCCTGGAAACCGGCATCAAAGTTGTCGACCTCCTGTGTCCTTACATCAAGGGCGGCAAGGTCGGCCTCTTCGGCGGTGCCGGTGTCGGTAAGACCGTCCTGATGCAGGAACTGATCCACTCGATCGCTGTCGAACATAACGGCCTTTCCGTCGTCGCCGGTGTCGGTGAACGTACCAGAGAAGGTAATGACCTCTATTATGAAATGAAGGAATCCGGTGTCCTGGAAAAGACGGTTCTGGTCTATGGCCAGATGAACGAATCGCCGGGTGCCAGAATGCGTGTTGCCTTGAGTGCTTTGACGATGGCGGAACATTTCCGTGATGTCGACAAGCAGGATGTCCTCTTATTCATCGATAATATCTTCCGTTTCTCACAGGCCGGTTCGGAAGTTTCGGCTCTGCTGGGACGTATGCCTTCCGCCGTCGGCTATCAGCCGACCCTGGCTACCGAAATGGGTGAATTACAGGAGAGGATCACTTCCACCAAGGATGGTTCCATCACTTCCGTACAGGCCATCTATGTGCCAGCCGATGACCTGACCGACCCTGCTCCGGCAACGGCCTTCACCCACCTGGATGCCAAGACGGTCCTTGACCGTAAGATCGCTTCGGCGGGTCTTTATCCGGCGGTCGATCCATTGCAGTCAACGTCCAGAGCCCTTGATCCGAATGTTGTCGGAAGAGAGCACTATGAGACAGCTCTGGAAGTAATAAAGATCTTGCAGAAGTATCATGATCTGCAGGACATCATCGCCATATTGGGTATCGATGAGCTTTCCGATGAGGATAAGGCCATCGTCAACCGGGCGAGAAGGATCCGTAACTTCCTGTCGCAGCCGTTTGCGGTTGCCGAGAAGTTCTCGGGTATCGAAGGCAAGTTTGTCAGGATCGAAGATTCGATCCGTTCCTTCAAGGCCATCCTGTCGGGTGAATACGACGCCTATCCGGAAGAAGCCTTCATCTACTGCGGCACCATCGAAGATGTCGTTGCCAAGGCAAAGAAGGATCAATAATGAAATTCAAGACCGATCTGATCACCTATGAAGGGATCTATCGCACCATTGAAACGGAGAAGCTGAATCTGCCGACTTCGGAAGGAAGAAGGACGATCCTGGCCAATCACATGCCGCTCATGATGCCTTTGCAGGTAGGGGTCATCGAAACTATGGAAAACGGGGAGCTGAAGCATTATGCGATCAACGGCGGTGTCCTGTATTTCAAGGACAATATCGCCGAGATCGTTGCCGATTCGATCCTGGATGTTGCGGAGATCGATATCGATGCGGCATTAAAGGAAAAGGCCAAGGAAGAAGAAAAACTGGCCAATGCCAGAAGAGAAAACGAGCGGATACGTGCTTTGAACCGTCTGGAGGTTGCCGACAACCTCATCCGGGCAAAAGAAAGATATCTGGACAAGAAGAACTGAAACGGTGTGGCGACATGCCGTTTTTTCTTGAAAAAAATGGTCCTTAAAAATACCAAACTGTTATCATGTTAGTAGGAGGATTGTCTGATGATCACGAATATCGTCCTTGTTGTTTCTCTGGTGATCCTGCTTTGTGTCATCACCGAGAAATTCTCATATAAGATCGGCGTTCCGGCTCTGATCTTTTTCATGTTTATCGGCATGCTGTTTGGTTCGGACGGCTTGATGAAGATCGAATATGAAAATTTCAAACAGGCTGAGATGATCTGTTCGATTGCCTTGATCTTCATCATGTTCAATGGCGGTTTCAATACCAACTGGAAACATGCCAGACCCTATGTGGGCAAAGCGATCATGTTGTCATCGGTCGGCGTCTTTCTGACAGCGATGATCACCATGGTCTGCTGTCACTACCTTTTAAAGCTTTCATTCCAGGAAAGCTTTCTCTTGTCGGCAGTACTGGCCTCCACCGATGCGGCCAGCGTCTTCTCGATCTTAAAATCCAACAACCTTGATCTCAAGGACGGCACGTCTTCCATACTGGAAGTGGAATCGGGAAGCAACGACCCGATGGCTTATCTGCTTACGATCACCGCCATCTCGATCATGTCGTCCGGCAAGATGGGCAATCTGTTTCTGACTATCACGGCCCAGCTGGTCGTCGGTTTAGGCATGGGCCTGGCTTTTGCCTACATCAGCAAGTACACTCTTTCCAAAAAGAACATCATTGCCGATGGCCTCGATGTCATCTTCATCCTGGCGGCGGTCATGTTATGTTACGGTGTTTCCGATCGGCTTGGCGGCAATGCCTACCTCTCGGTCTATCTGATGGGTTTACTGTTAGGCAATACCCGAATGAATTCCAAGCGGCCGATCATTGCCTTTTTCAACGAACTGACTTCTTTACTACAGATCCTGATCTTCTTTATCATCGGTCTCTTAAGTTTCCCGCACTCGATGCCCAAGACGATGCCTTTGGCATTTGCAGTCGTCGCCATACTGACTTTCGTGGCCCGTCCTTTGATGACGATCGTCCTCTTGATGCCTTTGAAGTGTTCTTTGCGTCAGTGTCTTCTGATTGCCTGGGCGGGTTTACGAGGCGCTTCTTCGATCGTTTTTGCCATCGTTGCCGTTTCTTCCGGCATTCATTTGAGTTTTGATATCTTCCACGTGGTCTTTTTGGTTTCCTTATTCTCGATCGCCATACAGGGAGCACTGTTGCCAACCATGTCCAAGAAACTGGATATGATCGAAAAGAATGCCAACATCATGAAGACCTTCAACGATTACGAAGAAAGCATCGACTTCCAGTTTGCCAAGCTCCATATTGAAAAGGACAACGAGTGGGTCGGCAAGCGTATCGACAAGATTGATGTGCCATTGGGTTCGCAAGCCATCATGATCCGCCGCAATGGCAAATCATTGGCGGCCAGAGGCAAGAGCCTGATCAAGGCAAATGATGATCTGATCTTAAACGTACCAGCCTATTATCCTTCCGGCACCGAAGAGGTTTCCGAGGTTTCGGTCTATAAGGGCCACAAGTGGGCGAATAAGACGGTGGCCGAGCTCAATCTGCCGGTCTCCCAGCTGATCATCATGGTGATACGAAACGGCAAAAAGTTCATCCCGAACGGCGATACGCTGATCAAGGAAGATGATGTCTTACTGATATTTAATGGTGAGGAACAAGAAAACGCACAGTGATGTGCGTTTTTACATGATATCGTTGATCAGATGAACGACCTCATCGATGATGGCGTTCAGGAAGGCCTCGCCTTTTTCGGCTGTTGCCAGGGAAGGATCGCCATAACTGCCGACCGTGATGTATTCATCCCAGGAGACAGGACGATACTTGGCTTCCGGCGGTAGGGTCGGGAAGTCTTTTTCCGATTTGGACAGGTCGACCAGATCAGGCCGCACCGCCAGCATCATCGAAGTTTCCATCTCGCCGGCATGAACACAGTTGCAGGGGATCGGGGCTTCCAGATACTGTTTACACAGGTCCTTGTTGACGGACTGCTGGTAGTACCATACGTTGCGGTAGCCGTGGCTTGTGACCAGTTCTCTGGCCACATCCTTCATTGCCTGGGCGTTGCCGTTGTGGCCGGCCAGCAAGAGGATGTTTCTGGCGCCGAAGTTTTCCAAGGAGATGATGATCTCTTTAAATACGGCTTTTAAGGTGTCGTTGCTCAATGAGATCGAACCCGGAAAGTTCCTGGCGCTCCATACCTGTCCGTAATTGATATTGGGCATGACGATGGAGTCGGTCCTTTTGGCTGCTTCCATGGCCATGTAGTGTCCTAATACATTATCGGTATCCAGAGCCATATGATAACCATGCTGTTCACAGGATCCGGCAGTGACGATGACGCATTTTGCTTCTTTGATCCGTTCGGCAAATTCGAGTCTGGTCATATCGCCGGCATAGATTTTTTTCATAAATTGGTCCTCCAAATGTTATTTCTACCCTAAATATAGGGTTAAATGATAATAATGTCAAATGAATTATCGTAAAAATCATTATTTTATGATAATTTTATCATAAAACTATTGACTTTTATGTAAACGCATACAATAATTGAGGTATATTCAACGGAGGAACAATATATGCAATCATTTCTGTCTAGCATTTCTTCAAACTTGCTGACACAGCCTGCTTACATTATCGGCTTGCTGGTATTTGTAGGTATGGTCGCTCTGAAAAGACCTGTCTATGAAGCAGTCGCTTCCATGGTCAAGGCCGTAGTAGGCTACTTCATCTTAAGTATCGGTTCCGGCGGCTTCACATCGACATTCCGTCCGATCGTCAACGCTCTGGCTTCCAAGTTCAACATCACTGCTGCCCTGATTGATACATATACGCAGCAGGCTCAGATGAACGACCCGGTCGAAGGTTTCTTCGCATCTTATCCGGATGCCATGGGTTACATCATGATCGCCTTTGTCATCTCGATCATCGTCAACTTCATCCTGGTTGGCTTTGGCAAGTACACAAAGATCCGTACTTTATTCACAACCGGTCACATCATTCAGTCTTACTCCTTACTCTGGTTCTGGATGATCATCATCTTAAGACCGGAATCCTACAATATGCTTACAGCTGTTGTCTTAGGTATCTTCTGTGGTGTCTGGGCTTCTGTCGGTTCCAACTTCACGGTTGAAGCAACCCAGAAACTGACTGGTGGTGCCAACTTCGCTGTCGGTCACCAGGAAATGTTAGGTATCCTCTTAACTTCCAAGTTAGCTCCTAAACTCGGTAAAGAAGAAGACAACTTCGAAAACCTGAAGATGCCTGGATGGCTCTCCATCTTCTCCGACAACATCGTTTCCACTTCCTTGCTGATGCTCTTATTCATGGGTATCGTCATGCTGATCATCGGTCCTGAAACCATGTCACAGTTTGATGCCAGCTACAATACCAAAACCTGGTATGCACTCTACATCTTCAAGACCTGCTTGCACTTCGCTGTCTACATGAACATCTTACTGTCCGGTGTCAGACTCTTCGTCGGTGAACTGACCAAGGCCTTCAGAGGCTTCTCTGATAAGCTCTTAAAGGGTTCTATGCCGGCTGTCGACTGTGCCGTTACCTACAGCTTTGTTCCGGCTAACGTTCCGGTCTTAGGTTTCGCTTTAGGTTTCATCGGTGAACTGGTCGGTATCGGTCTCTTACTGGTCTTCAAGGCTCCGATCCTTCTGCTTCCTGCCTTCATCCCTCTGTTCTTCGACAACGCTACCTTAGCTTGTTTCGCAAACAGATACGGTGGCAGAAGAGCTGCGGTCATCCTTCCGTTACTCAACGGTTTATTCCAGGTTGCTGTTTCTGAACTGATGCTGCTCTTCTTCCAGAACAACGGATTCAATCTCCAGGCCTGGGGTGCATTCTTCGATAACAACTCTCTGTTACCGGCTCTCTTACTGGGCGTCAAGGCCATCGGTCCGGTTCCTTGGATGCTGATCCTGAGTGTTGCCTTACTCGGTGCTGCACAGTTATACTACAAGAAGAACCAGGAACATTACTGGGATCACGTAGACGAATTAGAAGATTAATTCAAGAATTGGAGGAAAAAAGATTATGCTTAAAGTTTTAGTTGCCTGCGGTAATGGTATGGGCACAAGTATGTTGATCAAGAACAAAGCCGAAAAGACTTTCAAAAAGATCGGTCTGGAAGCAACATTCGATCATTCCGGTCTCGATGAGGCTGCAGCTGCAGCTGCACAATATGATCTGGTATTTACCCCGATGAATCTGGTAAACCAGTTCCATCTGCCGAAGAGCTGTGCAACTAAAGTTATCGGCATGGTCAACGTTCTTTCCGAACAGGAAATGATCGAAAAACTCCGCGCAAACGGATTTATCGAATAAGTTCTTTTCCCTCGGTATCCGTCGTTTTCGCGCCTGACATTTCTTAACGAAAATCTCTCTGATCCCCTTCAGAGAGAAGACAGATACAACATGGAATAGATACATTGAAAGGCGGCGTTCTTCGCTGCCTTTCTTTCTTTCGGGAATGGTACAAAATGAAGTACCCGATTAAAATAATTCGAAAAAATAATACTTAACCTATAAAATAGATATTGGATGAAGAGTTCAAAAGAAGAAGTTCAGAATCGCAGAGATAAGGTACTGGATTACATCGTCAGCAAGGAGACTACCAGCATTGACGAACTGTCCATGTATTTTTCGGTGTCTTCGATCACCATTCGCAGAGACATTGAAGAACTGCGCAACAACGACATGGTCGACATGCGAAACGGCATCGTCACCATCAATCCGCGCTACAAAAGACATCTGAAGGATAACCATCACGCAGCGGAGAGAAGACAGATCCAGATGAAGGCCGCCAAATTCATTGAGGACGGCGATGTCATCTTCATCAATACCAGCTATACCGCTCTGGGAATCCTGGAATACATCGAAGACAAGAACTGCACAGTGGTAACCAACAATACCCATATCCTGGATCTCAATCTGGGTCCCAACATCATCCCGATCCTGGCCGGCGGCGAGATCCGTCAGCCGCGGTCTTCTTTATCCGGTGAGTTTACGATGGATGTGCTGCGCAAGGTCCATGCGACGAAGTGCTTTATCGGTGTTGACGGCATTTCGCTGTCGGGCGGTTCCTATATCGGCGGCGGCGGCGATCTGACCTGTGCGGTGCACCATGAAGCAATCATCAACGGTGTCATGTTAAACAGCTGCATGGGCAAGAAGTATGTCGTCGTGACCAGCGAGCGTCTCAATCGGACAGACCGTTTCTCATGCGGCAATCTGAGCATGATCGATGCGATCATCACCGATCATACGGTTGATTCCTTCGCCTTGACGGAATTAAAAAATCAGGGCGTTGAAGTCATCATCGCATAAACATTCGGGATCTTAGATCCCTTTTTCTTTTGTCTGTACAACAATGAGTTTTCTGATATAGAATACAGCCATGAAGTATTTCTTTTTTGATGTCGACGGCACACTGACCAATATCAAGACCGGCGAGTTCATACAGAGCGGACTGGATACGATAAAGAAGCTGGAAGAAAAGGGCAACTTTGTGGCGATCGCCACCGGCAGGGCATATTACAAGACGATACCTGCCGCCAGAAAAGCCGGTATCCACAACTTCGTCGCCAACGGCGGTGCTGCTTTGATCATCAACGATAAACTGATCAGGAATGCGCCTTTGGATAAAGAAAAGGCTTTGAAGATCATCCACGAAGTCGATGCATTGGGTTATGGCATACTGGTGGCCAACAGTGACAGCATTGATGTGCTCATGAAGGATCACCGTTTTCTGGAACAGGCCGGAGAGAGAAAAGAGCCGACCAACTACATCTATCAGCCGGATCTGAAATTTGAAGACATCGATGAGATCTACAAGTTCTACATCTCCATGAAAAAGGCCGATGAAGCAAAGATCAAAAACATCGATCTTTTAGGCCACATCCGCATGGGCGACGATTATTTCTGGTATCAGCACGATCAGAAGGAAAAGGGGATCATCGACATGGTGGAATATCTTGGCGGCGACATCAAAGACGTCGTTGTCTTCGGCGACGGGGAAAACGACATGGTGATGTTTAAGAAGGAATGGACATCCATCGCCATGGGCAACGGTTATCCGGAATTATTGAAGATGGCGGACTATGTCACCGATGCTTCGGAAAACGACGGAATCATGAACGCCTGCAGGCACTTTGGCTGGATCGATTGATGTTTGGAGTATAATAGAGGTATGCAGGCGTGGTTCAATGGTAGAACCCGACCTTCCCAAGGTTGTGACGCGGGTTCGATTCCCGTCGCCTGCTCCATCTTGAATTAGGAAACGCCTCTTTACCGAGGTGTTTTTTCTTTTTTAAAATGTGCGTATTTTTATGCTGCTATTTGATAATTGAAGTTAATTGATTTAAATCGATGTTATTTGATCTCTGTGAGAAGATTTTTCCAGTTTTTCAACCAATTCAATATCTGTTCTTTGGAAAAGCTGCATATAGACCTTCGATGTCATTGACACATCCGAATGGCCAAGCCTTCTTGATACAGCAACAACATTCACACCATCATTGATAAGATTTGCAGCATGAGAATTCCTGATAATCCCACACAGCGTATTCTTTGTTCTTCTCCCTAGTTCTTTCGTCAAAAGTTTTTTAACGAAAAAATGACTTGAGAAGGATTAC